>NZ_RZRP01000749.1:0-3079 GCF_003997795.1 Mesorhizobium sp. M7A.F.Ca.US.005.03.2.1
CGCACGTCTGAAAGCGCGCGGCGCTGTAACGCCAGCGCTCCGAGCCGGGTTGACGGCGAAGTTCTCAGAGGACTGAAAAGAGATAAATCGGAACCCACGCGATCAGCCAAGCCACAACAGCGAAAGCTCGTCACCCGCGTTCGTCACCCCTGCCGTGCGCCGTTCATCTCTTGCGCAAGGCCGTTCATCTCTTGCGCAAGGCCGTTCATCTCTTGCGCAAGCCGGAAACCCCGTGATACTCGCGCGCCAAGAACTCCTGTCGCGGAACCGCCAAATGTCCAAAACCAAAGACATCAAGAAAGTCGTGCTCTCCTATTCCGGCGGTCTCGACACATCCATCATCCTGAAATGGCTGCAGACCGAGTTCGGCGCCGAGGTCATCACCTTCACCGCCGATCTCGGTCAGGGTGAAGAGCTGGAACCGGCGCGCCGCAAGGCCGAGATGATGGGCATCAAGGACATCCGTATCGTCGATGTGCGCGAGGAATTCGTCGCCGACTTCGTCTTCCCGATGTTCCGCGCCAACACCGTCTATGAAGGCACCTATCTGCTCGGCACCTCGATCGCCCGGCCGCTGATCTCCAAGCATCTGGTCGATATAGCGCGGGAAACCGGCGCCGATGCGATCGCGCATGGCGCCACCGGCAAGGGCAACGATCAGGTTCGCTTCGAGCTCTCGGCTTACGCACTGAACCCCGACATCAAGGTCATCGCGCCGTGGCGCGACTGGACGTTCAAGTCGCGTACCGACCTGATGAATTTCGCCGAGCAGCACCAGATCTCGGTGCCGAAGGACAAGAAGGGCGATGCACCGTTCTCGGTCGACGCCAACCTCTTGCATTCGTCCTCCGAGGGCAAGGTGCTGGAAGACCCGTGGGTGGAGCCGCCGGAATTCGTTCATCAGCGCACCGTTTCGCCGATGGACGCGCCGGACAAGGTCACCGAGATCGAGATCGAGTTCCTGAAGGGCGATCCGATCGCGCTGAACGGCAAGAAATTGTCGCCGGCAACCATGCTGGCGACACTCAACGATCTTGGCCGCGACAATGGCATCGGCCGGCTCGACCTGGTCGAGAACCGCTTCGTCGGCATGAAGTCGCGCGGCGTCTACGAAACGCCAGGCGGCACCATCCTGATCGCCGCCCACCGGGCCATCGAATCGATCACGCTCGACCGAGGTGCGGCCCACCTCAAGGACGAGTTCATGCCGCGTTACGCCGAGCTGATCTATAACGGCTTCTGGTTTGCGCCCGAACGGCTGATGCTGCAGGCGATGATCGACAAGAGCCAGGAAGACGTCGAGGGCACGGTGCGGCTCAAGCTCTACAAGGGCAACGTCATGGTCACCGGCCGCAAGTCGAAGAAGACGCTTTACTCCGATGCGCTGGTCACTTTCGAGGACGACCGTGGCGCCTATGACCAGAAGGACGCCGCCGGCTTCATCCGCCTCAATGCACTGCGGCTGAGAACGCTGGCAGCGCGCAACCGCGCCAAGTAGGGCGGATGCGCGGTTTCGGTCGCTGCCTGGCGCCGCTGGTTGTTCTGGCGACGCCGGCCGTCGGCCAGGAGTTCGACCCCGCCTCTCTTGACCTTCCCGCGCTGATCGAGTGCAGGGCGGACGTTCCGACTTACAACGACTTTGCCCTGTGGCTGTCCAGCGCACCGGGTGCCGTTGAAACGCTTGGCTGGAAGGAGGTTGCCTCCGGCAATCCGTTTCTCAGCCAATACGAACTGCCGGCCAAAATCCGCGTGTTCAACCGCGAGACAGGATCGATCGTGTTTACCGCTGCGGGGCCGATGGCCGTGCTCGACGGCGTTGCCGCGCCGGAGCTTGCAAAAGAACTCGACGTCATGGCCGTGTTTTCCACGCCGCAAAAATTCCTTGGCGAAAAGGTCGTTGTCCAAAGCACCGAAGAGTCGGAAGGATTGACCTTCTCCACGGACGTCAAGCTCAACGTCTCGACCGTCGAGTCCCATCCCGGCAAGACCCTGGCCGGCTGCTCCTACACGCTCGAAATCAAATAAAAACCCGGCATTCACGCCGGGTTTTCGATCAAGTCAAAAATGGCCGGGGCCTCCTGCCCGGTGCATGGTCCGTCAATCGCCGTCGATCGCCGTGGCAATACGAGCGATGGCCTGCTGATAGACGCTCGCGGAATTCCAGCCGGCAATCGCGCCCATATTCGCACTCGCGCTCGCGCCTGCCCGCCAGCCATGGCCCTTGAGGAAGTTGGCGGTGGAAGCCAGCGCCGTGCCCTTGTCGCGCAGGTTTCCGCCGCCGACGCCATATTTCAGGACGTTTCCTGGCAGGAACTGCGTGTGTCCGATCTCGCCATGCGCGGCCCCGACCGACGAGGCTGTCAGCGCCCCGCGATCGACCAGCTTCAGGGCGGCGATCGCATGCGGGTAGAAGAACCCCGGGCGGCGGCAATCATAGGCAAGCGTCAAAATCGCAGAGACGGTGTTCTGGTTGCCCATGGCCGAACCGAAGCCGGTTTCCATACCCCAGATGGCCAGCAACACGCCCGGCGACACGCCGTAATTCGCTTCGATCTTGGAGAACAGCGCCGCATTCGACTTTTTCAGCGACCGGCCCTTGGAGATAATCGCCGCGCCGCCGCGCCGCCGCATGAAATCGTCCACCGAGCCGCTGAAGGCCTTGTGAATGCCGCGGTCGACGGAGATCGTCTTTGTCGCGTAGTTCGCCCCGGCCAGAGCGGCCAGCCCCTTGGCGCCCACACCTTCCGACCTGGCCTGCGCGGCAAAGTCCTGCTTCCAGGCCTCGAAGCCGGCGCCGGTCTTGCCGCAGCTGGCCGCTGCCTGTGCGCCCGTCGCCAGCGCAAGCACCGCCATCGCGGCCGCTGCAAACATCTTTCCCTTGGCAAGAATTGCCATGTTGATCTCCTGGTTGCCTGAATCACGTCCCAATTGCGAACTTGCCAGCGAAACGCGCACTTGTCACTGTCACCGCTGCAATGCTGGCGAATGCCGTGGAATTTGCCTAGGATCAAGTGATTATTGTGGCAAGGGGGCTGCATGCAAGACGTTGATGTCGTCATCATCGGCGCCGGCTCGGCGG
>NZ_RZRP01000074.1:0-13307 GCF_003997795.1 Mesorhizobium sp. M7A.F.Ca.US.005.03.2.1
GTGCCAGGCCTCGATTTCATTCTGCCACTCGACCGCCTTGTCGGCGTCGCGGGTCGCGGTCACTTTGACATGGCCGTTGACGCGGTAATATTCGGGGTGGGCCGGCCGGCAGTGATAGCATTCGAGGAAGTTCTCGAGCACCAGCTTCCAGTTCGCCTTGGTGAGATAGTTCTTGCGCGCGACGATGCGTGCGCGGTCAAGGCCGTTTTCGCGCAAGCCGCCGGTCAGCCCGTCCGCGACAGGCTGGATGTCGGGCAGCGAATTGGCATCGAGGCCGCAGAACACGAGGCCGCCGAAATGCTTGCAGGGCACGCGGTGCAGTCCCAGCGCTTCCGGATCGACGCTTTCCGGTAGATCCTGCCGTGACTGCAACTCGCCGGTCAGCCTGAACGACCAGGCATGGTAGGGGCAGACCAGAAGCTTGCCGCGACCATCCTTGGCGCAGAGCCGCGAGCCGCGATGGGTGCAGACATTGTAGTAGGCCGCGATGTCCTCCTCGCCGTCGTCGAAGCGCACGACGATGATCTCCTCGTCGAAAAGCTGGCGCACGATGTAGCGGCCCTTTTCTGGGACCTCGCTGGCATGGGCGACAAGCATCCATTGACGCGGAAACCACAAGTCCCGTTCCAGCGCGAAGATGGCAGGGGCCGCGTAGAAGGCCTGTTCCAGCGACCAGTCCGGACGTTGCCGGTCGATCAGCCTGACGGTCTCGCTTCTGTCGATAGGCTGGCTGTTCGATGTGTAGGCCTGCACGGCAAACACCTTTCTGCTCGCTGGCGTTCGAATGACGTTTCGATAGAGTGTGCGATGCGGAAAGGCTTGCAGCAAATACAGAAATGATAGACCTTCATATCGAAAAGGCATGAAAGCAGGTTTGGATCGTGAAAACCCTCAAGACATCGCTTCCCCTGCTGAACGCCATGGTCGTCTTCGAGGCTGCCGCCAGGCATGGCGGGCTGACGCTGGCCGCACAGGAGCTCAACATCGCACAATCGGCGGTCAGCAGGCATGTCGCCAATCTCGAGCGCCAGCTGTCGGTCGAGCTGTTCACGCGCAGAGGCAACCGCGTCGCCGTCACCGGGGCCGGCAACACGCTGGCCGAAGCGATCCGCGAGGGTCTCGGCACCATCAGGCAAGCGGTCGAGGATTTGACCGCGCACGACAGCGATACATTCGTGGTCGGCTGCAGCCACGACTTCGCGCAGGCATGGCTGATGCCGCGCTTCGGCCTCATCACATCGCAGGTTGCCGATGGCCGCGTGCTGCTGCAGACATCCACCGACTACAGGGATTTCGACCAGCCTGAAGTGGCATTGTCGATCCGTTTCGGCGAAGCCGGGCAATGGCCCGAATTCGTGACCGAAAAACTGCTCGAGGGTGAGTGGTTCCCGGTTTGCGCGCCGGCGTTCCTGGCGCGTTATCCGGCGCTCGCCTCGGAAGAGCCTGAGGCTTTCCTGGCAGTGCCGCTGCTGCACCAGGTGACGCCGCCGGGCGCGATCGACAGTTGGCAATCGTGGGTCGGAACCGACCGGAAACTCGACGGACCTCGGTTCACCGGCTACATGTCGATGATACACGAAACCATCGCCGGGCGCGGCGCGGCGCTCGCCTGGGCGGGATTTGCCGACGAGCATCTGCGCCGCGGCCAGCTCGTCCGGCTGACCAAGACCTCGCGGCGCCACGCCGGCTCCTTCCACATCGTCATGAGGAAGAACGCCGGCCCGGTTGTCAGGGCGGTGGCGCAGGCGCTGCTCGGCAGCGTCGGCGACAGCTTGCAGGCAAGCGCCGGGGGCAGCTGACGATCAGGCCTCGCGACCAAACCGCGACGCCTCGTGACGCGCGCCCCAGACCGGCATGGCGGCTTCGATTTCAGCTTCCGACTTGAAAGCATCGGATGCGTAGCGGTCGACACGGAACCGCTCGGCGGAAACGAACGGGGTCTGCCCGAGAACCAGTTCGCAAGAGAGCCGGCCAAGACCCGGCCCATGGGTGACGCCGCTCTCATTGTCGCCACCGACGACCACGATATTGTCGCTGCCGGGGACCTTGCCGACGATAAGGCCGTTGTCGGGCGTGTAGCACGGCACGCCTTGCGCCCAGCTCGCGATCGTCGAACCGCGCAGCGGCGGGAACACCGTCTGCAACTCGGCAAGCTCCTGCTCGGAGGTTTCCTGCATCAGCCCGATATTGTGCGGCTGGCCGGGTTCGATTTCGCTGTCGTTCGTCTTGTAGAGAGGTTTGTAGTGCCGGCCGGTTCCCCACATTATGGCGCCGAATGTCTCGCGCAGCCACAGCCGCAATTCGCGGCACTGGACGGTGGGAATGGTCGATGGCAGCCCACGGTCGTCGGTGACGATGCGCGTTGCAACGACGCGCAGCAGCGGCAACTGCCAGCCAAGGCCTGACAGGACCTGGTTGTTCCAGGCGCCGGCGGCAACAATCACGCCATCAGCCTCAAGACCGCCCTGGTCGGTCTCGATCGTCACCCGGTCGCCGGCATCATGGACGGCAGTCACGCGTGCGTTGCTGCGGAAGACGCCGCCGAGCTCGCTGATCTGGCCGGTCAGCACCCCCATCGCCAGCTTGGTGTCGAGCTGGATGCCATGCGGATTGTAGGCCGCCGAATGGACCCGGGCCGGATCGATGAGACCCTGCATCTTCTGCCCGATCTGCACGGCATCCAGGTCCTGCATTTCCGGCGGCGCATAGGGAGAATCCAGCACCGGGCGGACGAAGCGTTCGCGCCCGTCCTCGGTCAGCGCCATGATCAAGGTGCCGTTCGGCCGATAACCAATCTCGGCGCCGACCTCGTGCAGCCTGCGATAGAAATCGAGGCCATATTGCTGCAGCTGAAAGCCCTCTTCACCGAGCGGGATCATGCCGGCGGACCAATGGGAGACGAAGCCAGCACCGGCGCTTGTGGTTGCGGCACCCGGCTGGCCGGCATCGATGACCGTCACCCGGCGCACGCCGGACCGCAGCAGATGGAAAGCCGCGCTGCAGCCGATGATGCCGCCGCCAATCACCGCGATATGCCTGCTATCGCTGCCGCCATGGCTTCCGTTTGAACTCATCTTTGTTCTCTCTCTTGCCGATGTTCCGGTCGGAGCGACATACAGCGACGGCGACCATACAGGCTCGTCCCGGACTGTCTAGACACATGTGTCTGTGGCCTGATACTTGATGCGCACTGCATCTGGATCACACGTCCGGAACGCCGCTTGATCCGGCTTTCCGTTGTGTTGTGTCGCCGAGAGAGCGAGGAAAAAGTGAGCGTTTCGACAGCCGCCCAGGCCATTTTCGACAGTGAAATCATATGGGACGCGCATTCCGGCTTCATGCCGGACCCGGCGGCGGACCTGAACAATCTGCAGATCTGGCGCGACGCCGGCATCGACTATCTGTCGATCGATGTCGGCTTCGACCTGTTGCCCTGGGAGCAGACCGTGCGGACGCTCGCAAATTTCCGCCACTGGATCCTTGCCAATCCCGAGCACTACACGCTGGTCTCCTCCGTCGCGGAAATCCGCAAGGCCAAGCTTGAAGGCAAACTGGCGATCACCTTCGACATCGAGGGCATGAACGCGCTCGACGGCCGCGTCGAGATGGTCGAGTTCTATCACCATCTGGGCGTCCGCCAGATCCTGTTTGCGTACAACAGGAACAATCTGGCCGGCGGCGGTTGCCACGATGTCGAGACCAGCCTGACGGCGTTCGGCCGCGAGGTCATCGACGAGATGAACCGTCTCGGCATGTTCGTCGACGTCACCCATACCGGCTATCGCACCTCGATGGAGGTGATGGAATACTCCAACCGGCCGGTCATCTTCTCGCACTCCAACGCCAAGGCCTTGTGCGGCCATGGCCGCAATATCACCGACGAGCAGATCAAGGCCTGCGCGCGCACCGGCGGCATCGTCGCGATCGTCGGGCTCAATCGTTTCCTGGGAGAGGGACGCACGGACTCGGACAGGCTGGCTGACCACATCGAATATCTCGTCGACCTGGCTGGCCCAAATCATGTCGGCATCGGACTGGACTACGCCTTTCCGGTTGATGTCAAAGGCATCGACCGCATCATTTCCGACAATCCGCAATTCTGGCCCAAGAGCGAATATCCGGAGGGGGCGACGACCTACGCGGCTCCAGGTCAGATGCGCGAACTGACCGAGGTTCTTCTGCGCCGCGGCCAGTCCGAGCAGACCGTGCGCGATGTCCTGGGCGGCAATTTCATGCGCCTGGCGGCTGAAATCTGGAAGTGAGCGGCGGCCGAGAGGCCTATCTCTGCTACAGCTCTTGATCCAGCCCCACCGAATGGCGGGCCAGGCCATATCGTCTGCGCGATCACATTCCGCCCGCGACTTGCCCAAGTCGACGCGCCGGCGGCGGTCGGAACAGATGTCGAGATTTTCCGCAAGATCGTCCGTATCCAAGATTCGGACGTGCCGGCAAAATTTTCGCTAGACATAGATGTCTATTATTAGCAGTTTTAGCGGACCGACACATTCGGCCCGGCTTGGAGAATGGCCTGCGGCCTGAAAACAAGACAACGAAAACAGCTGAGGGGTAGAGCATGTCCATTCTAGCCGACACCAGGGTTTCGCGCCGCAGCCTGCTCGCCGGAGCCGGCGCTTTCGGCCTCGCCTCAATGGTCAATCCAAAAGTTTCCTGGTCGAGCGACGGGCCGATCCTCAAGGTGCGCTCCTACGCCGACATCCAGACGCTCGACCCTTGCTTCCGGCTGGCGGCGCCTGAAGGCGACATCACCAGCGTCATCTTCGCCGGCCTCGTCGTCACCACGCCGGGCGACAGCTGGGGCTGGCGGCCGATGGCGGCGGAAACGATCAAGCAGCTCGATCCGCTGACCGTCGCCTTCCAGCTGCGCGACAATATCGGCTTCACCGATGGCTACGGCCAGATGACGGCCGAAGACGTGAAGTTTTCGATCGAACGCATCGCCGACCCAGCCAACAAGAGCCCCTATTCCGGCGACTGGGCAACGCTCAAGGAAGTCGAGGTCAAGGACAAGCTGTCGGGGCTGATCCACCTGAAACAAGCCTTCGCGCCGCTGTGGACGTCGACCTTGCCGACGCCGTCCGGCACCATCCTGTCAAAGCGCGCCATCACCGAGCTCGGTGGCAAGATGGGCGTCAAGCCGGTGGCTCAGTCAGGCCCCTACATCCTGAAGGAATGGCTGCCCAAGCAGCGCACGGTGCTGGTCCGCAATCCCGACTGGAAGTACGAGCAAGGCGCCTTCGCGGAAATCCACATTCATCCGATCGAGGACGAGAAGACCGCCGAACTCGGCTATGAGGCCGGCGACCTCGACTACACCTGGACCGCGGTCTCCTCGATCTCGCGCCTGAAGCAGACGCCGCCGCCGAAGACGACCGTGGTGGAGAAGCCTTCGCTGGCCTTTGTCTGGCTCGGCATGAACCAGGATGTCGCTCCCTTCAACAATCCCAACATGCGCCGCGCGGTTCAGTACGCCGTGGACCGCAAGGCGGTGGTCGATGCTGCCTATTTCGGCGCCGCCGCAACCGCCACCGGCATCATCGCGCCCGGCCTGCCCGGCCATCGCGAGAAGAACCTTTTCGATTTCGACCCGGACCGCGCCCGCGACATGATCACCAAGGAAGGATTGGCCGGCACGACGATCACGCTCGACATCCTCAACAAGACCGAGCGGCTGACCGCGGCGCAGGTCGTGCAGTCGAACCTGCAGGATGTCGGCCTCAATGTGGAGATCAAGCAGAACGACAGCGGCACCTTCTGGACGCTTGGCGCCAAGGAAGGCGACTACTGGAAGAAGCTGCAGATGATCATCAGCCGCTTCTCCATGCAGCCGGATCCGAGCTGGGCGACTGCCTGGTTCACCCGCGACCAGATCGGCGTCTGGAACTGGGAGCGGTTTTCCAGCGAGGAATTCGACAAGCTCAATGCCGAAGGCATGGTCGAGCTCGACCCGGCGAAACGTGATGTCATCTACAAGAAGCTGCAGGACCTGATGGAGGAGAACGGCAACTACGTTTTCCTGACGCATGAGGTCACCGGCATCATGAATCGAGACACGCTTGTGGCCGGCCTGAAGCCGAACGGCGAACCCGTGTTCACCGACTTCAAACCGGCATGATGTCGGCGGGCGGGGCTCGCCCCCACCAAAGACCGTCCGACAGGTACCGAAAATGATCCGCTACGCCCTCAAGCGTCTGTGGCTTGGCGCCATCATCATCAGCGTCGCTATGATGATGATGTTCGCCATGGTCTACCTCATTCCCGGCGACCCGGCCTCCGTCGCGCTGGGGCCACGCGCGACGCCGGAGATGATGGAGGCGCTGCGCGTACGCATGGGCCTCGACCAGCCGGTGTGGCGGCAGTTCCTGCACTTCTACGGATCGGTCCTGCGCGGTGACCTGGGCATCGAGGTTCTGTCGAACCGGCCGGTGCTGGACGTGGTGATGGAGCAGCTTCCGTTCACGCTGGCGCTGGTGGTCGGCGGCATTACCTGGTCGGTGGCGCTTGGCATCCCGCTTGGCTGTATCGCCGCGGTGCGCCGAGGCGGCTTTGTCGATCAGGTGATCGGGGTTCTTTCGGTGGCGATGATCGCGGTGCCGTCCTTCGTCGTCGCCATCTATTCGCTGCTGGTGTTCGCGGTCGCACTGCAATGGCTGCCGGCGATCGGCGCCGGCGAACCGGGCGACCTCGCCAGCCGGCTCCAGCACCTCATCCTGCCGTCGCTGGCGGTCGGGCTTGGCTGGATCGGCTACATCTCGCGCATGGTGCGCGCCTCGATGCTGGAGACGCTGGAGGCCAGCCATATCCGCACGGCGCGCGCCTTCGGCCTGACAGAGCACCGGATCGTCTACACCTACGCGCTGCGCATTGCCGTGCTGCCCACGATCACCCTGCTCGGCGTCGGCATCGGCCACATGCTGTCGTCTTCCGTTTTCGCCGAAATCGTCTTCGCCCGCCCCGGCATCGGCAAGCTGGTCTATGAGGCGATCTCGGTGCGCAACTACCCCATCGTCTCCGGAGCCGTGCTGGTCACCACGGTCTTCTTCGTCCTCGTCAACGTAGCGGCCGACATTCTGGTCGGTGTATTGGATCCCCGTGTCAGATCAAGTTTCAACTGAGCTGTCTTCCGGCGGCAGCCGGTTGTCCGGATTGTGGCGCACCGTGCGCGGCATCATGCGCGAGCCGCTCGGCGCCGTCGGCCTGACGCTGGTGACGCTGGTGGTGCTGTCGGCGGTGTTTGCCAGCGCGCTGACCAGCTATGCGCCGAGCAAGATATCGCCGGCCGAACGCTTCGCTTCGCCGAGCCTGCTGCATCTGCTCGGCACCGACCACCTCGGCCGTGATCTTCTGACCCGGGTGCTCTATGGCGGGCGCGTCGCGCTCTTGATCGCGCTCGGCGCGACAGCGGTGTCGCTGGTCGTCGGCGTGGTGCTCGGGCTGATCGCCGGCTATGGGCCGCGCTGGCTCGACAATGTGCTGCTGCTGATCTTCGACGCCGTGAAGAGCTTTCCCACCGTCATGCTGGCGCTGACGCTGGTCACCCTGTTCGGCCCCTCGCTCTATGCGGTGGTGCTGGTGGTGATGCTGGTCAATGTGCCGGGCTATGCCCGCATCATCAGGACGCAGACGCTGGTGCTGAAGTCGGCCGAACATGTCATGGCGGCGCGCTCGATGGGCGCCAGTGCCGCCCGTATCCTGCGCGTCCATATCCTGCCCAACATCATCGGCCCGATCCTGATCCTGATATCGATGGACATTCCCGTGGTGGTGGCGATCGAGGCCGGCATGAGCTTCCTCGGGCTCGGCGTGCGGCCGCCAACGCCGAGCTGGGGCGCGATCCTCAATGACGGCTTTGCCAACATCCGCGATTCCTACTGGATCGTGATTGCCGGCGGCCTGCCCATCGTGCTGACCACACTCGGCTTCACCTTCTTCGGCGAGACGCTGCGCGACCTCTTCGATCCCCGGCTGAAGGGGCGGTCATGACGGTTCTCGCGATCAAGGATCTGAGCGTCGCCTTCCACACCGAGAGTGGGCGACTGGAGGCGCTGAAGCAGGTGAGTTTTTCCGTGCCGGCCAACCGCAGCGTTGGCGTGGTCGGCGAATCCGGCTGCGGGAAGTCGACGCTCATCAACGCCATTCTCGGCCTGCTCGCCGACAATGGCGAGATATTATCGGGCGAGATCATCTTCGAGGGTGACAAGGACCTCGCCCGGCTTGACCCCATGGCGATGCGCGGCTTGCGCGGGCAAAGGATCGCCACCGTTTTCCAGGACCCGATGGGCGCGCTCAACCCGGTGCTGTCGGTGGGGCGGCAGATGCGCGACATCCAGTATCGCTCGGGTCTGTCGAAGCGGGACAAGGATGCGCGCTCGGTCGCCATGCTGCGCAAGGTTCGCATTCCCGATCCGGAAAGCCGGCTGACACAGTTTCCGCACGAATTCTCCGGCGGCATGAAGCAGCGCATCGCCATTGCCATGGCGCTGATGATGGAGCCGGCGCTGCTGATCGCCGACGAGCCGACCACGGCGCTCGATGCGACGCTGGAGGTGGCCACCATCGAACTGCTCAAGGATCTGCAGCGCGACATCGGCTGCTCGGTGCTGTTCATCTCGCATCATCTGGGCGTGATCGCCGAACTCTGCGACGAGATGATCGTGATGTATGCCGGCGAGGTGGTGGAAAGCGGCACGACCCGCGAGATCTTCCACGACGCCCGCCATCCCTACACGCAGAAGCTGCTGGCCTGCGATCCCGCCCGGCTGTCGCAGCGTGTGTCCCGGCTGCCGACGATTGCCGGGACCTTGCCGGACCTGCGCCGCCGACCAAGCGGCTGCGTCTTCCAGCCGCGCTGCGATCGCGCCGACGCCCAATGCCTGACGACGCCTCCCAGCGCCCCTGTCGGCGGATCTCATATCGCCCATTGCTGGCACTCGGACGTTCCACTGGGGGCCATGGGCGCATGAACGAAGACCTGCTCCGTGTCAGCGACCTGCGCGTCTCGTTCCGGGTTGGCGGCCTGTCCGCCAGGCTCGCGGGGCGGGCCACCGAAATCGAAGCGGTCTCCGGCGTCAGCTTCACGCTTCAACGAGGCAGCACCTTCGCGCTGGTCGGCGAATCCGGCTCGGGCAAGACGACGCTGGCGCGCACCCTCAACGGTCTTCAGCCGGTGAAAGCAGGCACGATCGTGTTCGAAGGACAGGAACTGCAAGGCCTGTCCAACGCCGCGATGAAACCGGTGCGGCGGCGCATGCCGATGATGTTCCAGGATCCGGTCGGATCGCTGTCGCCGCGGCTCAGCGTGCGCTCGCTGCTGTCGGAGCCTTTCGTCATCCACGGTTTGTCGGATCGCGATCTCAACGCTGAAGTCACACGGCTTCTTGCGCTGGTCGGGCTGCCGCGCGATTTCGCCGACCGCTACCCGCACCAGCTATCTGGCGGCCAGGCGCGCCGCGTCGGCGTAGCGCGGGCGATTGCGCTGGACCCGGTGCTGGTCGTCGCCGACGAGCCGACCGCCGGCCTCGACGTCTCCGTGCAGGGAGAGGCGCTGAACCTGCTCAACGACCTGCGCGACCGCATGGGCCTGTCGATGCTGATCATCACCCACAATCTGCATGTCGTGCGCCAGATCGCCGACCGCATGGCGGTGATGTATCTCGGGCGCTTCGTCGAGCAGGGCGAAACCGAAGCGATCTTCCGCGCCCCGCATCATCCCTATACGGCGGCCCTTCTCTCCGCCAATCCCGAGCCTGATCCCGACAGGGTGCATCAGCGCATCACGCTGCCGGCTGACGTTCCGTCCTTGCTGGCGCGCCCCTCAGGCTGCGAGTTTCACACACGCTGCCCGCAGGCCGAGGGCCGTTGCGCGCTGGATGTCCCCGTCCCGGCCTCGGTCGGCGACAGCCGTCTGACCTGCCATTTCCCGCTGAACACATAAGGATCGCCACCGGCGCAAGTGTCGGCCGAGGCGTTGAGAGGAGCCGCCATGCAAGATATCCGCGTCGTCACCGATTTCCCGCGCAAAATCCGCGAGATCGAGAATTTGTGGATTCCGATGCCGGATGGCGTCAAGCTGGCGGCGCGTGTCTGGCTGCCGGAAGACGCGGAGAGCGATCCCGTGCCGGCGATCCTCGAATATTTGCCCTATCGCAAGCGTGACGGAACGGTGGAGCGCGATGCGCTGACGCATCCCTATTTCGCCGGTCACGGCTATGCCGGCGTGCGGGTCGACATGCGCGGCTCGGGCGACAGCGAAGGGCTGTGCAAGGGTGAGTATCTGAAGCAGGAGCAGGATGACTGCCTGGTGGTCATCGAATGGCTGGCGAGGCAATCCTGGTGCTCGGGAAGCGTCGGCATGATCGGCATCAGCTGGGGCGGCTTCAACGGGCTGCAGGTCGCGGCCCGCCGGCCGCCGGCGCTGAAAGCCGTCGTTTCGCTGTGTTCGACCGACGACCGCTATAACGACGACGTGCATTATCTCGGCGGCGCGATGATGTGCGACAATCTGATGTGGGGAACCACCGCCTGGGCCATCGCCATGACCCCGCCCGACCCGCTCATTGTCGGTGACCGCTGGCGCGGTCTTTGGAAACAACGGCTGAATGGCAATGGCATCTGGATGCAGGACTGGTTCGAACACCAGCGCCGCGACGATTTCTACAAGCACGGTTCGATCTGCGAGGATTATTCCGATGTCGAAATCCCGGTCTACGCCGTCGGCGGCTGGGCCGACGGTTACCCCAATCCGATCTTCCGGATGCTGGAAAAGCTAAGCGGTCCCCGCAAAGGGTTGATTGGACCCTGGGGCCATAAATATCCGCACTTCGCCATGCCAGGACCGCGCATCGGCTTCCTGCAGGAGTGCCTGCGCTGGTGGGACCAATATCTCAAGGGCATAAACACCGGCATTGCCGACGAGCCGATGCTGCGCGCCTGGATTCAGGATCCCGCACGGCCGGCAGCGATCTATGACGAGCGACCCGGCCGCTGGGTCGCGGAGCCGGCATGGCCGGGGCCGGGGATCGGCGAAAAGGTGCTGAACCTTGCGCCGCATGTGCTGAGCGAGGCCAGGGGCGAAGACACGATCCTGGAGATTTCATCGCCGCAGACGGCCGGCCTGTCTTCCGGCGCCTGGTGCGGTTATGGCGTCATGCCGACCTTGCCGGTCGACCAACGCACGGAAGAAGGCAATGCCCTGATCTTCGAGACGGCGCCGTTGACCGAAGCGGTCGAGATCCTCGGTTTTCCCGAATTCGAGGTCAAGCTCTCCTCCGACAAGCCGGTTGCGCTTCTGTCCGCCACGCTGTCGCAAGTGTTCCCTGAAGGTGCTGCCTCGCGCGTCAGCTACGGCATCCTCAATCTGAGCCATCGCAACGATGATCTGGACATCGCACCCATGGTGCCGGGCCGGGCGGAGACCGTCCGCATCAAGCTGCGCTGCTGCGGGCAGCGTTTCGAGGTTGGCGAGCGTATCCGGCTGGCACTGGCGACATCGCATTGGCCGATCGTCTTTCCGACCGCCGAGCAGGCGACGCTGTCGATCCATTGCGGCGATAGCCGGCTGATCCTGCCGGTGCGCGCGCCGCAGAAGCTGGACGACACGCTGGGGGCCTTCCTGGCTCCGGAAAGCGCCGCGCCGATGGAGCAGGAGGTTCTGACCAAAGGGGACGGCTTTCAGCGCTCGGTTTCGACAGACCAGGTCACTGGCGAGACCGTCTACCAAGTCGTCAATGATGGCGGCACGGTGCGGCATCCGCATACGGGAATCGTCCTTTCAGCGAAGCATGTCGACCGGTTCTCCATTCACCCCGACGACCCGACCTCGGCGGTCGGCACCTGCACCTGGGAAAAATCCTATGGCCGCGGCGACTGGCAGGCGCGCCTTTCAGTGACGGCGACGGTGCGCGCGCTGCGCGACGTCTGGCGGATCGAGACCCACATCACTGCCCATGACGGAGACGAGCGGATCGTCGACCGCAGCGAGGTCAAGGAGTATCGGCGCGATCTCAACTGAGCGGCGGCGATTGGACTGGGCAATCAGGCCATCGATTTCGGCAAGGCGAAGGCCAGCGCATCGACGGCCAGCCGCACCTTCAGCGGCAGATGCGGTGTCTGCAGCCAAAGCGCGTGGCAGTCGTAGAGATATCGCGGCTGGTCCGGCAACAGCGCCATCAGCGCGCCGGCCTGAATGCGGTCGCGTACCAGCCACCAGGGCAGCCAGGCCAGCCCCATGCCGTCGGCGGCCGCGTCAGCGATGGCATCGAGATCGTCGAGCCGCAGCCGTCCGGTTGGCGTGATCTCGAGCGTGGGTTGCCCCTCGCGCACAAACAACCACGGCTGAATGACCTGGCCGAGCCGGCGGTAGACAGTCGCCTGATGGTCGGCGAGATCCTCGATCCGCTGCGGCTCGCCATGAATTCTGAGATAAGAGGGTGCCGCGCAGACGACCATGCCCTGACGCGCGACGCGACGCGCAATCACCCCCACCTTGTCGTCAAGAGCGCCGGTGCGGATTGCGAGATCGTAGCCGTCCTCGGCAAGATCCGCCAAGCGGTCGGTGAGCGACAGGTCGAGTTCCAGCATCGGATATTGATGGGCCAGCTTCAGCAACACGGGGGTCACGCAATGGCGCCCGAAATGCGCCGGCATGGTGACCCGCAGTTTTCCACGTGGCTCCGAAAACTGTTCGGCGGCGAGCGCATCGGCGGCTTCGGCCTCGGCCAGCACCACCCGACAGCGTTCATAGTAAGCGCGGCCGAAGTCGGTCAGGCTCTGCCGTCGCGTGGTCCGGTTGAGCAGCCGCACGCCCAGCCGCTCCTCAAGAAACCGGACATGCTTGCCGACCATCGGTCCGGAGAGATCAAGCGCGACCGCCGCGGCCGCGAACGAGCCGAGATCGACCGCCTTGACGAACACGGCCATGCTCTCAAGCCGATCCATATTCAGAACTCCTGGTTTCTACTGTTCTTCTCTTACAGCCATTTATCCCTGGCAAGACCGGCTGCATAGCTCATTCGGTTCAGCTGATTTGGAGTATCCGAATGACACGCGTAGTTCGCTTTCACCAGCATGGTGGCCCCGAGGTTCTGCGCATCGAGGATGTCGCGCTTTCCCCACCGGGTTCGGGCGAAGTTCAAATCCGGGTCAAGGCACTCGGCCTCAATCGCGCCGAAGCGCTGCTGCGCGCGGGTTCCTATATCGAGACGCCGACGCTCCCCTCGGGGCTTGGCCTTGAGGCAGCGGGCGTCATCGAGGCTATTGGCGACGGCGTGAGGGCTTTCGCGCCGGGCGAC
>NZ_RZRP01000750.1:0-3074 GCF_003997795.1 Mesorhizobium sp. M7A.F.Ca.US.005.03.2.1
GTTCGGCAGCTTCCTGCGGCGCAGGAGCGGATAGCCGATCTGGCCGAAATAGGTGGAAGGGATCGGATCGTCGACGCCGTACTTGTCCGGCACCTTGTCGCCGGTGGGATTGTAGGTGCCGAACAGCACGTCGAGGAAAGGCAACTGCCCGGCGAAGTTCTTGTCATAGGCTTCGCGCTGGTTGGCATGGTGCCAGCGATGGAACTGCGGGCTGGCGATCAGCCACTTCAAGGGGCCGAACGGAATCCGCACGTTTGAATGCACAAGCAGCGTATGTCCAAGGTAGAGAGTCGAAAAGACGGCGATCGACGCTTCCGAGAAGCCGAGGAAAAAGATCGGCGTCAGCGATATTGCCTTTGTGACGATGGCGTCGACGGGATGATTGTGGAAGGCCCCGAGCCAGTCGAGTTCTTCAATGCCGTGGTGAACGGCATGGAACTTCCAAAGCGCCGGGATTTTGTGAAAGGCCCGATGTGTCCAGTAGACGCCGACATCGGTGATCACGATGATTTCGGCAACCTGCAGCCAGACGGGCTGGCCGCTGACGGCATGCGTTATCGCTTGCGGGACCAGGAGTGCAGCGGCACCGAGCGCGCCTGCCGCCATCATGACGATGGCCAGCTTTATGATGAAGCCGTTGAACAGCAGATAAATCAGATCGACAGCGAAGCCCTTGCGAAAGATCTTCTGCGGCCGCTCGGCGAACAGATGTTCGAACGGAATGAAGATCAGGGCGCAGATCAGAAGTGCCTTGATGCCAAAGATATCCATCGATTCGCCTCAGCGCGCAGTCCGCGCCTCTGAGAGGAACCACATCTCCCTTTCCAAAGGCTAAAGGCTCTGCCTTTTGCGCGAGTGGCGGCGGCAAACGCGGATTGTGAATGGAACGCGGGCGGACGAGGAGACGCGAATGCGGGCTCGTCCTGCGGCGCGTGGCCCATCCCCAACTAGAACCTGACCGCGAGATTGGCTTTCACGCTCTGGTCTGCGGCGCGACTGCCGAATTGTCCCCCATAGGTGAGGCCGAGCGTGGCATTGTGTGCGATGGCGATGTCGAACCCGACATCGAGTATCAGCCCGTCCTTGGCGATCGGCACGCCCGCGACGGTGAATGGTGCGCCGCCGGCGAATGCGAAGCGCGACAGCGGTACGGTCTCGCCAAAGGCATGCCGCCAGCCGAGCGTGCCGCGAACCGTCGCCGCCATCTCGCCGACGGTGAACTCGCCTGAGGCATGTAGGCCGAGCGTGGTGAAGGTCGCATCGGTGATTGCCGAAGCGCTTGTCAGCGTCGCCGCGCCGCCTGTCTCGGTGAAGCCGTCAGTCCGGAGGTTCACATAGGCGAGATTGGCGAAGGGCTCAAAGCCTAAATTTCCAGCATGGATACCATAGCCCAGTTCGCCGAACACCTGCGCCGTTCCGGCGCGATAATCTGCCTTGAGGCTGTCATTGAAACCGGGGAAAGTGACGGAGCGGCTCGTCGCGATGTCGTGCCAAGTATAGGATGTACCGGTGCGCAAGCCGAGCGTGCCGCCCCCAACATCCCAAGTGGTGCCGCCATAGAGGCCGAGATGATAGTTGTCGCTCGAGCCCGACGAGGCGCGGTCTTTCACATCGAGGTTGGTGCGGCTGTATCCCGCCATGATACCCAATCGCCAGGTGTCGAAAATGGCGGCGTCACCGCCAGCCAGGAAACCGCCAGTCGAGCGGTCAACGCGGGCAGCATTGCCGTCGCTGCCAGTATGGCCCCATGAACCAAAGCCCTGACTCCAGAGGGCGAAGCGATCGGTGTCCAACGCCACTGCAGCGGTCGTATTGGGATCGAGCGAGACATAGGCGCCCGCAGCACCGCCATAGGTCTGATCGGCGTAGGCCATGACCGGAGCGGCCGATGCACCGACGATACCGAAAGCGGCCCGGATGCGGTTCGTCGCCGCGTCGCGCAGAAGACGGCTATCTTCGATGAGGGAAGTCTGCGCCGAGGGATACACCTCGCCCGAGAGCTGGTCGAAGGCATCACGTGCCTGCACGTCGGTCGCGAGGTTGAGGATGACGTTGTACAGGGATCCGGATGTCGGCAGGCTCTCGAGCCCCCCAGCGGTTGCGATCTGATTGCGGGTCAAGGCTGCGTCGGTGAAGTTGCGGTATTTCAGGATGTCGAGATAGGCGTTGTTGGTGTCATAGGTATCGGCAAGCCTGAGGAAGGCGGTGTTGACAACTCCAGTCAAGGCAGCGAACTGCCCGGTCAGCCCGGCATCGGCGGTCAACACCGTATAGCGGGTGCCCGGCACCGCAATGCCGCCCGCGGCGTTCACGGTCAGCGTCGCGCCAGTGATCGTCGCGGTGCCGGAGGTGCTGAACCTGTCGGCCTGGCCGGCCGTGTTGATATCGATCGCCATGATGCTGCCAGTCGCGAAAGCGGTATTGCCGCCGGTTTGCCGGATCACATCGCCGGCGCCAGCGTCGGCCATTGTCAAGGTGCCTTGATTGGTGAACTGAAACAGATTGGTCCATTGCGTCGTCTCCGCGACGCCGGCGGAGTTTCCACCGACGGCGGTCCCGTCGTTGACCAGCCTGCTGGCGCCACCGCCGAAATCACTGGTTCCACCGGCGCCGTTCCAGTTCCCGTCGTTGGCGAACAGTGTCGCGCCGCCGGCAAACTGCGCTGTACCGACGATCGAACCGGCGTTTGTGAGCGCCATCGTCGCGGCATTGGTCTCGATCGCCGCATCGCTGGACAGTCCGGAAAGACTACGGATCGCGCCCGACGAGGCGACGTTGATGGCGCCCGTCCCACCAGTCAAAGTCAGGCCACGCGTCGCGCCCGTCACCGTGCCGGCGACTTGCACATCCACTACGCCGTTGCCCGTCGCGACGATGCCCTCGGCCGACGTTCCGGTCACCGCGCCATTGGCGATCACCGTGATCGCGCCCGTGCCAAGATTGGTTGCCTGGATACCTGTCGTACCCGAGACATTGCCATTCGTCGTCACATTGATCGTGCCAGCGCCGACCACATTATCCTGGAGCACGAAGATCGCCGTAGCCGCAGTTGCGTTCACAGCACCCGTTATCAC
>NZ_RZRP01000751.1:0-2101 GCF_003997795.1 Mesorhizobium sp. M7A.F.Ca.US.005.03.2.1
GCGCGGCGCGCCGTAGACGGTGAAGTTGGTGTCGTCGAGCATGGTGCCCTGGAAAAAGGCGCCGGCGCTGGATGCGATACCTTGCTGGACGACAAGCGCCTGGTAGAGCCGGCTGCGATTGCCGCCGCCGAGGATCTCCGCCAAGAGGTCGAGCGCTTCCGCCTCGCCCGGCTTTCCCGAATGATAGGACGGCACCACCCATTGCGTGGAAAAGCTCGGCACGCTCACGCGGGCATCGGAGAGCGTGACCGTGCGCTTGGTGTTCTGCTCCGGCTCGACCGGGCGGATGCGGGGCGGCAGATCGGGGCCGCGCGCCACCTTGCCATAGGTCTTTTCGGCCAGCGCCCGCACCGTGTCCGGTTCGACATCGCCGGCGACGATCAGCACGGCGTTATTGGGCCGGTAGTATTTGTCGTAGAAGGCGGTGGCGTCGACGCGGTTCAGCTGCTGCATCTCCTGCATCCAGCCGATGACCGGAATGCGATAGGGCTGGTTCTGCCACAGCGTCGCATCGACCTCCTCGTCCAGCACAGCCTCGGGGCTGTTGTCGATACGCGAGCGGCGCTCCTCGAGGATGACGTCGCGCTCGGTCTTGATGACATCGTCGGTGAGGATGAGGTTGCGCATGCGGTCAGCCTCGAAGCTCATCATCAGCTCGAGCGCCGACGGCGCCACCGTCTCGTGGAAAGCGGTGTAGTCATAGGAGGTGAAGGCGTTGTTGGAGCCGCCGATATCGGAGACGGCGCGGTCGAACTCGCCGGCCGCATGGTTGGTCGTTGCCTTGAACATCAGATGTTCGAAGAAATGCGCGATGCCGGATTTGCCGGGCGGCTCGTCGGCGCTGCCGATCTTGTACCAGACCATGTGGGTGACGATCGGCGCACGGTGGTCGGGAATGACGACCACCTCCATGCCGTTGTCGAGCAGGAAATCCGTGACCTTGAACTCGGCCGGAACCGTGTTGGGCAAGACGGGGCTCTCGGCCAGCACTGGGCTGGTCACGACAAAAGCCAAGGAGGTCGCCAACAGCGTTCCCCGCAGCCATTCAATCCTGGATGTCATCAACGGCTCCGGTTCTGTCGACAGACGATAGGCAAGGTGCTGGCGACAAGCAAAGTGATTTGTTGATCATGTTGCCGGCAAAGGCGGCGGCAAAGAGGCCGGCCCATGGATGCCGGCCAAGGATACGAGGCGTATCAGGACGCCTCGATGAAGCGGATGACGGTCTCGCCATAGTTGCGTTCGTCCAGCACCGAAAAGCCGGGGCCTGGCTCGAAGGACGCCACCGCGGCCTCTTCGACCACGCACAGCGCGCCGGGGCGAAGCCAGCCGCCGGCTTTGGCCGACTGCAAGGCGCGCTCGCCAAGGCCCTTGCCATAGGGCGGGTCGGCGAAGACAAGGCCGAACGGCGCCAGCGTGCCGGCCTCGCCGAGGCCGGTGGCATCGCGGCGGAAGATCTTGGTGCGGCCGGTGAGCCCGAAGGCCTCGACATTGTCGCGGATCAGGCCACGGCCTTCCGCCGATTCCTCGATGAAGACACCGTAGGAGGCACCGCGCGACAGCGCTTCGAGTCCCAGCGCGCCGGTGCCGGCGAACAGGTCGAGCACGCGTGCCCCGTCCAATTGCTCGGCAAAGCGATGCGCCAGCACGTTGAAGACCGCCTCGCGGGTACGATCGGTCGTCGGACGGATGGCGCTCGAGCGCGGCGTCGCCAACGGACGCCCGCGAAACTCACCACCGACGATTCTCATCTCGCTTTGGGGCCTCGGGGACCGTTGCGCGGACGCTCACCGCCGCCAGCCCCGCCCGGACGTTCGCCGCGCGGCTTGCCGAATGGCTTTGCACCGGCCGGTTTGCCATAGGTCGGTTTGAACGAGGCCTTGCGCGCCTTGGCGTCAGCCGCCTTGGCGGCGTCAGCTTCGGCCCTGCCCTTGCCGATCGGTCGCGCGCCTGGCGCCATCCAGACATTGGCCTTGCGCTGGCCGGGCGGCTCGATCGGCCGCTGCTCGCGCTCGGACTTTTTGCCACCGCCCGGCTTGCCACCAAAAGCACCACGCGGCTTGTCGCCGAAGCCACCGCGCGGTTTGTCGCCGAAATTGCC
>NZ_RZRP01000751.1:2111-3069 GCF_003997795.1 Mesorhizobium sp. M7A.F.Ca.US.005.03.2.1
AGCGCCAAAGCTGCGTTCGGGACGCGGGGCGCGTTCGCCAAAACTCTTCTCAGCGTTTCTGTCGGGGCTTGTCGACAGTTTGCCCAGAGCCTCATCGCGGCTGCCTTCGCGGCGCTTGCGGTTCTTGATCAACCCGCCCTCGCCGATCGGGCGGCGCTCGCCATCGCGGGTGAATTTCGGCCGTTCCGGCTCCGGCTCGCGAACTTCGGTGCGCCGCACCGGCTTGTTGGAAAACGGCTTGGTGACATCGGCGTCGAAATTGGCGCCGGATTCCTCGACCAGGCGCTCACCAAGCTGGTCGCGCAACACCCTGCCCTTGATCTCCAGCACATGGCCCTCGGCGAGGTCATCGAGTTGGAACGGCCCATAGGAGATACGGATCAGCCGCGTCACGTCGAGGCCGAGCGAACCCAGGATGTTCCTGACTTCGCGGTTCTTGCCCTCGCGCAGGCCGATCGTCAGCCAGGCATTGGTGCCTTGCTCGCGATCGAGCGTCGCTTCGATGGCGCCGTAAAAGACGCCGTCGACGGCAATGCCTTCACGCAGGCCGGCAAGCGCGCTTTCCTCGACCTTGCCGTGGACGCGCACGCGGTAGCGGCGCAGCCAGCCGGTGGCCGGCAGTTCGAGCACGCGCGACAGGCCGCCATCATTGGTGAGCAGCAGCAGGCCTTCGGTGTTGATGTCGAGCCGGCCGATGGTCATCAGCCGCGGCAATTCAGCCGGCAGCACGTCGAAGACGGTCTTGCGGCCCTCGGGATCGCGGTTGGTGGTGACGACGCCGGCCGGCTTGTGGAACAGGAACAGCCTTGTGCGCTCGATCGGCGGGATTTCCATACCGTCGAGATGGATGATGTCATCAGGCATCACGTTGAAGGCCGGTGAAGTGAGGGCGCGGCCATTGACCTTGACGCGGCCGGCGGCAATCAGCTCCTCGGCATCGCGGCGCGTCAGGCGGCGG
>NZ_RZRP01000752.1:0-3068 GCF_003997795.1 Mesorhizobium sp. M7A.F.Ca.US.005.03.2.1
GGCCTCAGGGGCGAGGATGATCTCCTGCAATTTCGCGCCAAGAGCTACTGCGTCGCCGGGCGGAACATGCCAGCCGGTCTGCCCGTCGCTGACCACTTCCACCAGCCCGCCGATCGCCGACACAAGCGGCGGCCGGCCATAAGCCATCGCCTCGATGGCGACGCGGCCCAGCGATTCCGGACGCCGCGACGGCACGGTGACGATGTCGGCCCAGCGATAATGCTCCGAGGGATCGGGAATGAAAGGCAGGACTCCGACGCGCCCGGCAAGCCCCATGGTTTCGACCAGTTCGGCAAGCGCACGCTCGCGCTCGGTGCTTTCGAAGGCGCCGCCGACCAGCCGCACCTCGACCCTCGCCTGGAGTTCTGCCGGCATCGAGGCGATCGCCTCCAGCAGGACCTCCTGCCCCTTGATCCGGTTGATGCGGCCGAGCAGCAGCACCCGCAATGGGCGCTTGCCGTCATACGTCATTGGTTCGACCGCCGCCGGCCCGGCAACGCCGTTGTAGACGACATATGCGCGCGCCGCCTTGGGATCGCCAAACGCGGTGCGTGTCGCGCGCGAGTTGAAGATCAGATCCGCATGGCTCCAGCGCATCAGGCCGACAAGTACCCTGCGCATGGCGCCTTCGGGGATTTCGTGGATGTGCAGGACGGCCTTGTAAGGCAGCAAGCGCGCGGCCAGCGCATAGTCGGCAACGATCGAGGTGTTGACATAGACGAGGTCGCAGGCCTTGAGGCGCCGCCACGCCCTGAACACGGCAACCGGCAATCGCGCCATCTCGACTGTCGCAAGGCGCGCAATGGCCTGGCGCCTCAACACCCAGAGCGGTTCGAAGACGATCCGGCTGGCATGCGCTTCCAGGATCTGGACGATCGGCCCGCTGCGCGGCAAGACCACCTCGATGTCGGCCGACGGAAACGCGGCGCGCAGCGCAGCCACGCTCTCCGCGAAGCTGCGGTCAGAACCATAGAGTTCATAACCCTGATGAACGCAGGCAATCCGCATCTTTGTTTCCCGCCGGATGCTACAACCATCGCGCTGGGCGATTGTGGCAGAACCCCGTCCGCAAGAATCATGCCTGGTTCGATATGTCCGCCTATCGGTTCGATATGTCCGACTGCCGGCCGTACGCCCCTGGCATTGCTTCGTTTCGATACAGCTACGCACAGAAGGGTTGACCGAGAATGAAACAACCACCGGGTTCAACACCGTTTTTTTACAACCCCGCGCCATGATCCCCTCCCAGGATACCGAAATCGGAAGATGGCACGAAAGTTGCGGTCTGCTCATTATAAATTAAGCAATATCTAATATATGAGATGTGTGAAAGTGCCGCCGGCCATGAAACCAGAAAAGCCCGCCATTCTAATCCTGGGGACCCGCGGCATACCCGCGGCCCATGGCGGCTTTGAAACCTTTGCCGAAAAACTGGCGCTGTTTCTTGTCGGGCGCGGCTGGAAGGTCGGCGTCTATTGCCAGGATGAGGTCGAGCGGATCGACCAGCGGGTGCGCAGCGAAACCTGGCGCGGCATCGAGCTCATTCACATCCAGGTCGCCTCCAAGGGACCGCGCGCGACCCTGGAATTCGACTGGCAATGCGCCCGCGATGCTGCCAGACGACAGGGCGTTTGCCTGGTGCTCGGCTATAATGGCGCGGTCTTCCTGACCTGGCTCAGGCTGAAGCGGCGCAAGATCTTCACCAACATGGACGGCATCGAGTGGCGTCGCCCCAAATGGGGGATGGCGGCGCGAACCTGGTTCTGGCTCAACGAATGGATCGGCGCTTGGGCCTCGCACCGGCTGGTCGCCGATCATCCCGCCATCGCCGATCACCTGGCGACGCGCCGGTCGCGCAGCGCCATCGCCACCATCGCCTATGGCGCCGATCCGGTGGCATCAGCGCCCGAGGCGCCGGTCCGGGCGCTCGGCCTCGAGCCCGGGCGTTATCTCATCTCGATCGCGCGCATCGAACCCGACAACAACATCCTGCCGATTGTCGAAGCCTTTTGCTCCACCAAGCGCGACATGAAGCTGGTGGTGCTGGGAACGCTGTCCGACGACATCCCCTACCATGCCGCCATCCGCAAGGCGGCGAACGGTTCGGTGGTGCTGCCGGGCGCCATTTACGACCAGGCAACGGTGAAGGCCCTGCGCTTCCACGCCCGCGCCTATCTGCACGGCCACACGGTGGGCGGGACCAACCCGTCGCTGGTCGAGGCGCTGGCGGCCGGCAACATGGTGATCGCGCATGACAATCCCTACAACAGGTGGACCGCAGGGGCTGCGGCGATCTACTTCACCGACAAGAACAGTTGCGCCGAGCGGATGCAGCAGGCGCTGGACGATGATGCCCTGGTCAAGGCCTGCGGCGTTGCCGCGAGGGCGCGGGCCCGCGAAGCCTTTCGCTGGGACGATGTCCTGCTCGCCTATGAAAACGAGGCCTATCATCTGCTCGGCATGACCGCCGCCAAGACCACTGCGATGGATCACGCATCGCCAGGAACCGTATGATAGGCTGGTCGCGCCGGCGGGTGCTGCGGACCGCGCTGTCCACTGCAGCGGCTCTCGGCTCGCTCCCGGTCGCACCAATCGCTCGCGCCGCCGCCGAGACGCGGTTTCGGCGCGGCGTCAACGCCTGGCCCTGGTTCTCGCTGACGCGTGAATTTCCCGCACCCCGCACCGACTACGGCTGGCCGCCCTTCCAGTCGCAACGGCCGGTGCCGACCCCAGACGACCTGCGTCGGTTGCGCGAGACCGGGCTCGATTTCATCCGCTTGCCCGTCGATCCCGGCCCTTTCCTGGCCGCCGACGCCAAGACGCGCAGTCAGTTGCTGGACATGCTGGACGCCGCCGTCACCGCCACCCTCGACGCCGATCTTGGCATCATCGTCAACATCCAGGCCAACGCTGCCACCCATTACTGGAACCCCGACCGCATGGTCTCCAGCACCGCCGCACCCGCTTTCGATCTCTATCGCGGGCTGGTCGGCGAGCTTGCCGGCAGGCTGGCGCGGTTCCAGCCCGGCAGGGTGGCGCTCGAGCCGGTCAACGAACCGGCGCAGGCC
>NZ_RZRP01000753.1:0-3061 GCF_003997795.1 Mesorhizobium sp. M7A.F.Ca.US.005.03.2.1
CTCGAAATCAATGGGCTGGGCCAAGCGTGTCAAAGACGCGACCGGCGAATAGATTGTGCTGAGTAGAGCGTGCGGGATCGCGACGCCACGGCCGATGCCGGTCGAGCCGAGATGCTCGCGGTCGAAAAGACCACGCAGAACCACCTGCTGGTCAATCCCAGTTCTTCGCGCAATCCTAATCGCGATTTTTGACAAGGCTGATTGCTTTCCCTTTGTCACAAGGTCAAGCGAGATGTCTTCTTCTGACAGGATGGGGGAGATCATGAGCGTCAATCTTCGTGTCGTTCCAAACGCGCAGTGATCAGTCGCACTGCTTAAGCAGGGCTCTGTTCACTTTCGGATGAAGTGGAATCCTGGCTGTCCCGGCCGCGAAGGCAGTGCCTTCTCGCGTCCGGGTTAAGAGCCCATTTTGAGGTGGATTGGCTCTCGCCGGAAATGGAGGCTGAAGATATCCATGGCAATTCACAGGTAGTGAAGGATTTCCGGAAATCAAGCAAACAGTGCGGGCGGCGCAAGCAGAATTACTGCACTGAAATGCCAGCTAATTTCGTTTGACGAAAATAGGGGCCTCCTACTTACTGGCAGGGCGCGACAGGCGGTATCAACAAGCTAAACAACGATTTCGTGTACCGGTCTCCTAAATTGTCGGCATCGTGACTTTTGAATTCAACAAGGAGATAACCTATGAAGAAGCTCGCCCTCGCACTTGTCGTGACAATGGCCAGCTCGCTTTGCGCCATGGCGGCGTCTGAGGTCACCAAATCCCCGCCAGCAGCGCCTTACCAACAGGTCAGCAAGCTTGTGAAGCTGCCCGACTTCCTACCTGGCATGGGTCAACTTTTTGTCGATCCGGCGACACTGCCGGCCGGTCCGTTCCTTGCCTATGATCACGACGGCAAAATTGTCAGCACCATCTATATGCTGCCGATCAAAGATCTCAATCCGGACAAACGCTTTGACAACCTCGCCGCGCCCGGCGGCAATGTCGACCATGTCGACGTCTACTACAATGCCGGTCATCCAGGCGTCGAAGAGCCGCATGTCCACATTGTGCTGTGGCATGTCCCAGCCGCAGACGAGGCGCGGGTCGCCAAATGACACTCACGCGCCGTGAGATATTGGGCGCGGGCGGCGGTCTCGCCGCCGCCCTTTCCCTGCCTTCTCTGTCGGTATGGGCCGGCGAGGTGGTCAAAATCAAGATGCGAGGGCGCGGCGACGGTTCACAAGTCTGGTTCGATCCGATTGGCATTCTGATCAAACCGGGTCAGACGGTCCGCTGGACCAATCTCAATCCTGGCAATTCGCACACAACCACAGCCTACCACCCGGCAAACTTCGAGCGACCGCTTCGCATGCCCAAGGCGGCAAAACCATGGGATTCCGACTACCTCCTGCCCAAGGAAAGCTTTTCGGTTACCTTCACCGAGCAGGGGGTGTACGATTATTATTGTGTCCCGCATGAGCATGCCGGGATGGTCGGCCGCATCATCGTCGGCGAACCAGAGGTACACGGCTGGTCTGAAATGGTCGGAGCAAATGGCGACCTACCGGAGGAGACCCTCAAGGCATTCCCGACTGTCGAAGACATTATGACGAAAAGGGTCGTCCGGCGTGCTTAGATCATGCTCATGAAAGGTACGGCCCTCAGCAACAAATGAGACAGAATACGACGATATTGATGGGAGCGCGGGTTGCTCGGGTGTCGTCAGTGACCTTTAGGGGCGACTTCTATGACAGGCTGTGTGTTTCCGTGTGAAACTCAACGACCATCTCGGGCCGAACGCGACGCGCGCACTCCGATGCCGGACACGACTCTCTATCTCCGAACTGCAGTCGAGCAACGCGAACGTGCGACGCACCGGCTTGCTGCGCTGGGCGAAATGACAGGCGGTATTGCCCATGATTTCAGAAATCTCCTGGCAGTAATCCAATCCGGGCTCGGGCTCGCGGAGCGGAGAGCTGACGCACCCGAAAGCGTGCGTGCCTACATTGCCGCAGCGCGGGAAGGGATCGATCGAGGGATCGAGCTAACGTCACAGCTACTCGCCTTCGCAAAGCATCAGGAACTCGATGCCCATGCTGGCAATTTGAATGAGTTCCTCAAGTCTTTCGCGCCCCTCTTAAGGTATGGCGCCGGTCCCGATGTCCGCGTCAAGCTGGAGCTTGGTTCCGACGTCCCGGACTGCTTGATCGACCCAGCGCTGTTCGACGCTGCAGTGCTTAATCTCGTCATAAACGCGCGAGATGCGATGCCAGGTGGCGGGGAGATTCACGTCATCACTGAGCGATTCGTGCAGACCACCATGACACCTGACCCACCCGGGCCGGGTACCTACGCACGCGTTCGCGTCAAAGACCATGGTTGCGGCATGGCTCCGGAAGTTTTGCGGAAGGTGTTCGATCCTTTCTTCACCACAAAGGGTGAGAAGGGCACCGGGATAGGGATGTTGCAAGTAAAGGCATTGGCGCAGGCGGTTAATGGTCGGATCCGGATAAGGAGTGAACCAGGGATTGGGACAACAGTGGATCTCCTGTTCCCGTCAATCCAAGCGGACACTTAGACGCCCAAAAAGAGCTCCTATTATTTGTCGGCTCTTGCAACGGAATGCAATCCTGTCAGGGCAGGACCTACTACGCTCTCATCCGCATTTGCGGATTGCACCGCGTAAACCGGATAGGAGAACTGCGGCATTTCGGGCACAAGGTGCAGCCGGCCGGCCACTACGTGAGGCTGCACAGAGCTCATCCTGAAATATCCAGAGCCACCCGCCGCAAGAACATAGTTCAATGCGAGCGGGCCGAGATCGAAAGTAAGATCGGGCGCAGCAGTTGGGAAACTCATCCCGTGGTGATGTCCAAAGTCCGGACCCCAATCCATATAGACATAATCAGACCCATCCAGGAGGCGCGCTTCGGAATTGGTGGTCGCAAACACGAGTTTTTCTTCCAGAAGCAGATCGATTTTCAGGCCGGGTCGATGCTGGGGCGCGTACATGATCGCCACGTCGACGAGCCCGGATGCGACTTGTTTGATCAAGTCCTGCGGCACATCGACGTGCAC
>NZ_RZRP01000754.1:0-3058 GCF_003997795.1 Mesorhizobium sp. M7A.F.Ca.US.005.03.2.1
TGGCGGATGCCCGTGCCCGCGAGGTGATGACGGCGGCGGCACTTCTGGTCGTTCTCGGATCCGCGCTTGCCATGCAGCTCAGCGGCCTGTCGATGGCGATGGGCGCCTTCCTGGCCGGTGTGCTTTTGTCCGAATCGACCTTCCGCCATCAGCTTGAAGCCGATATCGAACCGTTCCGCGGCATCCTGCTCGGTCTGTTCTTTCTCGCGGTGGGCATGTCGCTCGACCTGCATGTGGTCGCGGCGAACTGGCGGCTGATTGCCATCTATGTCGTCGCCTACATGGTGATGAAGGCATTCGGCATCTACATCGTCGCCCGTATCCTGAAAACCAGCCACCGCGAGGCGCTTGAGCGCGCGGTCTTCATGGCGCAAGGCGGTGAGTTCGCCTTTGTCCTTTATTCGGCGGCCGCGGCGGTCGGTATCATCGACGGCAACGCCAATGCGACGCTGACGGCGATCGTCATCATCTCCATGGTGCTGACGCCGCTGGCCATCATCGCCTTGCGCTATCTGACGCCGCGCGACGAGCAGTCGCTCGACGGCGTCGACGTCGCCGATGGCCTGACCGGCAGCGTGCTGATCATCGGCTTCGGCCGCTTCGGCCAGATCGCCAGCCAGCCGCTGCTGCTGCGCGGCATCGACGTCTCGATCATCGACAATGACGTCGAAATGATCCAGGCGGCGGCCGATTTCGGCTTCAAGGTCTACTATGGCGACGGCACGCGGCTGGACATCCTGCATGCCGCCGGTGCCGGCCGGGCGCGCGCCGTGCTGATCTGCGTCGACAAGGCCGATGTGGCTGTTCGCATCGCCCAGCTGATCAAGGCCGAATTCCCACTGCTCACCGTGCTGGCCCGCGCATTCGACCGTGGAACGGCGCTGCAGCTCATACGTGCCGGCGTCGACTACCAACTGCGCGAAACCTTCGAATCCGCACTTGTTTTCGGCGGCTCGGCCCTGGAATCTCTGGGCGTCGATCCCGAAGACGTGGCTGAAACGATCGAAGATGTCAGGCGCCGCGACACCGACCGCTTCGAAACCCAGCTCGCCGAAGGCATTCGCGCCGGACAGCGCTTCCTGAGAGGCAATATCGGCACGCCGATTCCGACACCGCTCTCGACGCCGCGCCGGCCTGGTCAGGCACTCAACGAAGAGACCGCGGGTGTGCTGCACAAGTCCGAACCCGCCGATTGAGCAAGGAATTAGGTATGGAATTGGACAGCAGAGCCCTGTCGGTCACCAAATTCTGGCGCGATGCCGGCGAGGATGCCTGGTTCGAGAAGAACGAAGCATTCGATGCCGAGTTCCGCGACCGCTTTCTCGACCTGCACTACGCCGCCGCGCGGCGTGAATGCGACGACTGGCTGGAACATGCCGAAGGCGCGCTGGCGCTGATGATCCTGCTCGACCAGTTTCCGCGGAACTGCTTTCGCGGCACCGGCCATATGTACGCGACCGATCCGCTCGCCAGATATTTCGCAGAGAAGGCGATCGCGGCTGGTCATGACCTGGCACTCGAGGAAGAACTCCGCGTTTTCCTCTACCTGCCTTATGAGCATTCGGAGCTACTGGCCGACCAGGATATTTCGGTCGAGCTGACGCAGGCCAGAGCCGAGCCCTATCTGAAGTATGCTGTCGAACATCGTGATATCATTGAGCAATTCGGCCGTTTTCCGCATCGAAACAAGATGCTTGGCCGCGAAACCACCTCGCAGGAGCAGACGTTCCTGGATGGTGGCGGCTTCTCGGGTTAGAGGCCTCGCTGCGCCGTTTGCAGGCCGGTATCACCTGAATATCAACGCACCTAGGCCAGCCACCAATCCCGGCCGGACGACAATCGCTCGATGCCTGAGGTATCGACGGCGACCAGGCGATCGGTGATGCTGCGACCGCTGACAACCAGGCCGGGCGCGATCTCGGCCAGCGGCGCCAGCACGAAGGCGCGCTCCAGCATGCGCGGATGCGGCACCTCCAGCCCGGTCTCGTGGATGACGCGGTCGCCGAACACCAGAATGTCGATGTCGATCAGCCGCGGCCCCCACCGCTCCTCGCGCACCCGCTTCAGCTTGCGCTCCGCATCGAGGCAGAGGTCGAGCAGGGCACGCGGTGCAAGCACGGTGGAAATTTCGGCGGCCGCATTGAGAAAATCCGGCTGATCGAGCTTGCCCCAGGGCGGTGTGCGATAAAGCGAGGAGACGCCGGTGACACGCGTATCCGCGTCGGCATCCAGCATGCGCAGCGCCGCGCTCATGGATTTCGCCGGATCGCCAAGATTGCCGCCAAGGCTGAGGTAAACGGTACTATTCGGGCCAGACAACGGTCACCTCGACATAATCGAGCACGCCGGGCACTGGTGCGTTCGGCTTGCGCACCGTGATCTCGGCTTTCTTTATCTGCGGAAAACGCGCCGTCAGCGCACGGGCCACTTCGAGCGCCAGCGACTCGATCAGAAATCGGCGCTGCCCGGTGATGATCTTTTCAATGACGCTGAATGCAACGCCGTAGTGGACTGTATCCTCGATCGAATCTTCGGCAAGCGCCCGGCCTGGGTCAACGGTCAGAACGGCATCGACATAGAAGCGCTGGCCGAGCCGTTCCTCCTCGTCCAGCACGCCGTGCCGGGCAAAGAAAGCGCAGTTCTTCATGCGGATGACATACATCGATCAGTTTCTCGCCCGGTCGGTTTGACGCGCCAGCATAGCATCGGCGAGCGCCAATGCGTCCACGTTGAATGCGACATCGTGGACGCGAAACAGATCGGCGCCCTGGAGCCTCAAAATGACGCTGGTCGCCGCTGTTCCGACCCCTCTGTCGGCGGCATCACGGCCGGTGACCGTGCCGATGAAGCGTTTTCGCGACGTGCCGGCCATCAGCGGCAGGCCGAGTGCATGCAATTCCGAAAAGCGTGCCATCAGGTCGAGATTTTCCTCCGCCGTCTCCTTGGCGAATCCGAAACCGGGATCGAGCACGATGTGATCATCGGCGATGCCGTTCTGGCGGGCGATTTCCAGCGCCCTTCGCAGGAATGCCAACTGATCGGCAATCGCGTCCGGCCG
>NZ_RZRP01000755.1:0-3057 GCF_003997795.1 Mesorhizobium sp. M7A.F.Ca.US.005.03.2.1
ATGTAACGCTTCGAACCAAGAGAGGCGCCGCCGAACAGCATGAAATGCGCCCCGGTCTGCGACGACACGACGATCTCGTCACCGGGACGGAAGACCAGCAGCCGTTCGGCTGGGAACACATCGCCCGAAATCGAGACCTCGCCTTCCAGCGTGTAAATGGCGCGCTCTTCCGCATCGGCAGGGATTTTCACGCTGGCGCCGGGCGCCAGGCGCAGGTCGGCGTAGAGCGTCTCCGAATCGGCCCTGACCGGGGACCGTAATCCTTGGAAATCGCCGATGATGAGGCGCCCGTTGACGCCTTCGGCATCAATCTCGGGAAGCCTGAGCGCTCCTGTGTTCTCGAACACAGGAGCCACCTCTTCCTTGTCGTCCGGCAGCGCCAGCCATGTCTGCAGGCCGGATATCGACATCGGCGCGCCACGCAGTTCCTCCGGCGTACGCTCCGAATGGACGATGCCGCGGCCGGCGGTCATCAAATTCACGTCGCCGGGCTGAATGACCATTTCGGTGCCGAGGGAGTCGCGGTGCCGGATCTTGCCGTCGAACAGATAGGTGACCGTCGACAGTCCGATATGCGGATGCGGACGGACGTCCAGCGCCTGGCCGGCCCGCAGGATCGCGGGACCCATGCGGTCGAAGAAGATGAACGGACCGACCAACCGCCTTTTTGCCGTTGGCAGGGCACGGCGCACCTGAAAACCACCGATGTCCTTGGCGTTCGGAACGACCATCAATTCGATCTGATCGCTGGCGAACGCATCGCCCACCTCAGGGTCTTTCCCGGGGAAGAAGCTCATGGACTCTCCTTGTCGGTGGTCGAAGGCCGCCTGGCCGCATCAGGCAAAGCGGATGGCCGCCTTTGCCCGCAGCTTGGCCGCCACCTCTTCGCGATTGCGCGGATGCTGATGGGTTTCCAGGGAATCGAGCAGTTCGCGCGCCGAGGCCGCGATGGCGTCGACGGCATGATCGAAGGCGTGCTGGTTCTGCTTCGAGGGTCGCGTCGTTCCGCTCAGCTTGCGGACGAACTGAAGGGCCGCGTCGCGCACCTCGTCATTGGTTGCCGGCGGATCAAAATTGAACAGGGTCTTGATGTTTCTGCACATCGCTTCCGTATCTCCTCTTGTCCTTGAGCTGTTTCAATCGGAACGAGTTATAGCCTCGATCATGATCATGTCCAAAAACCGGTGAGGCGAGGCCATCGTTCGGACCGGCCTCAATCCGCGTCGAGCGGCTCCGTTCCAACCGGCTTGCCGTCGCGCGACAGCCTGATCTTCTCGACCTTGTCCTCGGCGGCCTTCAGCAGCCGGTCGCAATGCGCCTTCAGCGCCTCGCCACGTTCATAGATCCTGATCGACTGGTCGAGCGGCACGTCGCCACGCTCCAGATCATCGACGATCTTCTCCAGCGCATCGAGTGCCTGCTCGAAGCTCATCGCCTTGACGTCTTCGTTGGTCTCACCAGCCATCATTCATCCTTTCATCAGTCGCCCGACATGGGCGGCGACCGAAAATGCCAATCCCTGCAGATCGTAGCCGCCCTCGAGCAGGCTTACGAGCCGGTTGCCGCTGTGGCGTGCCGCGCGCTGCATCAACTGGCCGGTCGCCCAGTCGAAATCATCCTCGGTCAGATTGATCTCGGCCAGCGGATCGCGGTGGTGCGCGTCGAACCCGGCCGAAATGATGATCAGGTCGGGCGCGAAATTGTCGAGCGCGGGCAGGACGCGCGACAGGAAGGCATCGCGAAACACTTCGCTGCCGGTCTGCGGCGCCAGCGGTGCGTTGACGATATTGCCGGCGCCCGTTTCGGTCTTCGCTCCGGTGCCGGGATAAAGCGGCATCTGGTGTGTCGAGCAATAGAGCACCGAGGGATCGTCCCAGAAAATATCCTGCGTGCCATTGCCGTGATGCACGTCCCAGTCGACGATGGCAACGCGCTCGACACCGTGTTTCTTCTGCGCATAACGCGCCGCGATCGCCGCCGTGTTGAACAGGCAGAAGCCCATGGCCGTGGTCTTTTCGGCATGATGGCCGGGCGGCCGGGCGGCGACGAAGACGTTGTCGGCGCGGCCCGAAAAGACATCATCGACGGCGGCGTTGGCGGCGCCGATCGCGGTGATCGCCGCTTGCCAGCTCTTCGGACTGGCAGTGGTGTCGGCATCGATGCGGGCAATCCCCTCGTCGGGGATGGCGGCGCGCACGCGGGCGACGAAATCGGCGGGATGCGCGTAGAGGATGGTGGCCTCGTCGCCTTCCGGCGCCTGGATACGATCGAGCGCGGCAAAGGCTTCCTCATCGAGCACGCGCTCGATGGCGCGCAGGCGGTCGGGCCGCTCGGGATGTCCGGGCGGCGTGAGATGCTCGAGGAAGATCGGATGCGTGTAGAGACGGGTGGTCATCGTCCTAATCTAGTGACCCCGATCGACAAAGGCCATGCACGGGCGGCCGATGACTGGGGAAAATCGCGCCTGCGTCCATTCGTGTCGCCGCAGGCATTGGCCCCGCCGGCGCTTCGGCGTAAAGTCCTTGGTACTGCCTGGTGCCCGCCGCAAGCGGGAGAATCGGGAACACGGTTGAATTCCGTGGCGTGCCCAACGCTGTGAGGGGGACCGCGCCGGTAAATGCCACTGTCGATGACGGGAAGGCACCGGACGCGGGTTGATCCCAAGCCAGAAGACCGGCCTGGCAGGCATCGTCATCCGCATGGTCGGGCGGGTGGCATCAGAGCGACGTGCGTCCATTTGGACGCACAGCGTACGCTCTGACCGTTTTGAATCTGCAATCGCAAGGGGACAAGCGATGCCGGAACATATGACCGCTGCCATTGACGATGGATTCGACCAGAATGCGCGCGATGCGGTCTATCGCGCCATGTTCACGCGGCGCGACGTGCGCAGCCATTTCCTGCCCAACGCGATCGATGACGACGTGCTGGCGCGGCTGCTGCTTGCCGCCCATCACGCGCCATCGGTCGGCTTCATGCAGCCATGGAATTTCATTGTCATTCGCGATGCCGGACGACGAGCGGAGGTGCGCGACCTGTTCCTGGCCGCGCGCGAGC
>NZ_RZRP01000756.1:0-3055 GCF_003997795.1 Mesorhizobium sp. M7A.F.Ca.US.005.03.2.1
GTACGGTGAAGATGATCTGCCTGGTGGCGAAGTGGAAACTGTCGAGGCCGATGCGTTCGGCGACCGCCGGGCTCGCCGCGAAGGACAGCACGATACCGAGGCCCATCAGCGACAGGAACGCCGCCAGGAACCAGCGATCGATCGTCCACCACCAGGTCGCAACCGGACTTTTGTCGAGACGGCTCTGCATTATCGTGCCCCTCCGATGGGTTTCACACCCTCGATAGCATTCGCAGCTTGCCTGAAGGCTTCGCCGCGAACTTCGAAATTCTTGAACTGGTCGAAGCTGGCGCAGGCCGGCGACAGCAGCACCACCGCCTCGCCGCTGTCGTCCTTAGCCGCATCATGCGCGGCGTGCTCGACCGCCGCGGCCAGCGTGCCTGAAATCTCGTAGGGCACGGCCTCGCCCAGCGTCGCCGAAAACGCCGGCGCCGCCTCGCCGATAAGATAGGCCTTGGCGATGCGCGGGAAGAAGCCGCGCAAGGGTTCGATGCCGCCTTCCTTGGGCAGGCCGCCGGCGATCCAGTAGATGCGTGCAAAGCTCGACAGCGCCGGCGCCGCAGCATCGGCATTGGTCGCCTTGGAATCGTTGATGAACAGCACATGGTCCTTGCGGCCGACCTGCTCCATGCGGTGCGCGAGGCCGGGAAAGCTTTCCAGTCCCGACTGGATCTCGCCAAGCTCCAGCCCGATCTTGAGACAAGCGGCGACCGCAGCCAGAGCGTTCTGGGCATTGTGCTGGCCACGCAAGGAGCCGATGCCTTCGAGGAAGGCGACACGGCTGTAACGGCCGTGCACAGCTTCCATCAAATTGCTGCCATCGGCGAAATAGCCGTCGGTCAGCGGCAGGCGCTTGGAAATGCGGATGACATGCCGCCCCGCCCGCTCCAGCCGCTCGGCAATCTGCGCGCACCAGGAATCGTCGACGCCGACGATCGCCGTCTCGCTGCCGGCCACCAGCCGCTCCTTGATCGCGGCGTAGTGCTGCATGGTGCCATGGCGGTCGAGATGATCGGGCGTCAGATTGAGCAGGATGCCGGCCGTCGGATTGATCGAGGGCGCGAGGTCGATCTGGTAGGACGAACACTCGACGACATAGTGCCGATCGGGCTCGGGCGGATCGAGCGTCATCACCGCGCGGCCGATATTGCCGCCCATCTGGGCATCGCGTCCCGCGGCTTTCAGGATGTGCGCGGTCAGCGCGGTCGTCGTCGACTTGCCGTTGGTGCCGGTGATGGCGATGAAAGGCGCTGTCGGCGCGCTCAGCATCCGCTCGCGGCAGAAAAGCTCGATGTCGCCGACGATCTCGACGCCTGAGCCGCGCGCCAGTTCCACCGTCCAATGCGGCTTGGGATGCGTCAGCGGCACACCAGGCGACAGCACGAAGGCCGAGAATTTCGCCCAGTCGGCGCCGCGCAAATCAGCGGTCGCGATACCGGCAATGGCGGCCTTGGCCACACTGTCGGGATTGTCGTCCCAGGCCAGCACGTCCGCGCCGCCCTCGATCAGCGCGCGCGCCGTCGCGATCCCCGAGCCACCGAGCCCGAAGAGCGAAACGCGCTTGCCTGAAAAGGATGCGGCGGGGATCAAAGGGCTTCCTATCTCAGCTTGAGGGTCGACAGGCCGACCAGCGCCAGGATGACGGCGATGATCCAGAAGCGGATCACCACCTGGCTTTCGGTCCAGCCGAGCTTTTCGAAATGATGGTGGATCGGCGCCATCAGGAACACCCGCTTGCCGGTCATCTTGAAGTAGCCGACCTGGATGATGACGGACAGGATTTCGACGACGAACAATCCGCCGACGATGACCAGCACGATCTCATGCTTGGTGGCGACCGCGACGGTGCCGATCAGGCCGCCCATGGCCAGCGATCCGGTGTCGCCCATGAAGATCGCCGCCGGCGGCGCGTTGAACCAGAGGAAGCCGAGGCCAGCGCCGATGACCGCGCCGAGCACGACCGCCAGTTCACCGGTGCCGGGCACGAAATGGATCTGCAGATATTCGGCGAACACGGCGTTGCCGGAGAGATAGGCGATGACGCCGAAGGAGGCAGCCGCGATCATGATCGGCACGATCGCCAGGCCGTCAAGGCCGTCGGTCAGGTTCACCGCATTGCCGGCGCCGACGATGACGAAGCAGGAGAACGGAATGAAAAACCAGCCGAGATTGACGATGAATTCCTTGGCGAAGGGAAAAGTCAGCGACGACGAGAACGGCGCCTGGCCATTGTGCATGATCACCCAGGCGGCGATGCCGGCGATGACGAATTCCAGCGCCAGCCGTGCCTTGCCGGAAAAGCCGAGATGCGACTGCTTGGTGACCTTCAGATAGTCGTCGTAAAAGCCGATCGAGCCGAAGCCCAGCGTCACCAGCAGCACCACCCAGACATAGATGCTCGACAGGTTCGCCCACAAAAGCGACGAGCCGATGATGCCCGACAGGATCATCAGCCCGCCCATGGTCGGCGTGCCGGCCTTCTTGAAATGTGTCTGCGGCCCGTCGGCGCGGATCGGCTGGCCCTTGCCTTGCCGCAGCCGCAGCGAATTGATGATGGTCGGTCCAAAGATGAAGACGATCAGCGCCGACGTGATCAGCGCGCCACCGGTGCGGAAGGTGATGTAGCGGAAGACATTGAAGACCGAGACCTTGTCCGCAAAATCGACGAGCAGTGTGAACATGCGCTTTCGTCCCCCGACCTAGGTCTGTTTTCTGGTTGTCGATTCAGCCGGGAATTTGCCCAGCAGCGCATCGACCAGTTTTGCAAAACCGATGCCCTTCGACGATTTGATCATCACCACGTCACCCGGCTTGAGCGCGGCAAGCAGCACCGGCTTCAGCTCCTCGACACCGGCGCGGTATTCCGTCTTGATGTCAGCCGGCAGCGCTTCGGCCAGCGCCCGCATTTCCGGGCCGCCAAGAAAAACGGTCTGCGTGCCCGTGCCGACGATGAGATCGGCAAGGGCCGCATGCAGCTTGGTCGAATGGTCGCCGAGTTCGAGCATGTCGCCGAGCACGGCGATGCGGCGGCCCTCGCCCGTCACCGGCGTCGCGT
>NZ_RZRP01000757.1:0-3051 GCF_003997795.1 Mesorhizobium sp. M7A.F.Ca.US.005.03.2.1
TCACCACCTGGCGTGACGCGGCCGAATTCATGGCGCTCGGCGCCGGCAATGTGCAGGTCTGCACGGCGGCGATGACCTACGGCTTCAAGATCGTGCAGGAGATGATCGCGGGCCTGGAAAACTGGATGGACGAGAAGGGGCACGCCTCGCTCGACGACATCGTCGGCCGCGCCACGCCCAATGTCACCGATTGGCAGTATCTCAACCTGAACTACGTCGCCAAGGCGCATATCGACCAGGATGCCTGCATCAAGTGCGGCCGCTGCCACATCGCCTGCGAGGACACTTCGCACCAGGCGATCACCAGCATGGTAGACGGCGTCAGGCACTTCGAGGTCATCGAGGCCGAGTGTGTCGGCTGCAATCTCTGCGTCAATGTCTGCCCGGTCGAGAACTGCATTACCATGGAGCCGCTGGCAGCCGGTGTGATGGACCAGCGCACCGGCAGGCCGGTATCGCCGGTCTACGCCAACTGGACCACGCACCCGAACAACCCGATGGCCAAGGTGGCTGCGGAGTAGGAACTACCCCCCCCAAGAGAAAAACGGCGCTTTCGAGCGCCGTTTTTCATTTTCCTATTGCAGATAGGAATTATCCACGATAGTATGTATCCATGAATAAGGAACCTGTTCGATGAAGCTGGGCGAGGGTGTTGAAGCAGCCATCCATTGCGCCGCCACGCTGGCCAGTGTGGAAGGCAATAGCACCATGCCGGGCGCCGCTCTCGCCGAGGCCTTTGGCCTTTCGCCGAGCTATCTGCTCAAGCATCTCAACATGCTGAGCGCGGCGCGCGTCCTGGAATCGGTGCCCGGGCCTGCCGGTGGCTATCGGCTGGCGCGGCCAGCCGAGCGCATCACGCTGCTCGACATCGTGCTGGCCGTCGAGGGCCGCGAGCCGGCCTTCCGCTGCGGCGAGATCCGCCAGCGCGGTCCGGTGAAGCTCGATGCGTTGGCCTATGTGAAACCCTGCGGCATCAACGCCGCGATGCTGAAGGCCGAACGCGCCTATCGCGCCGCGCTCGCCGAGACCAAGCTGTCCGATATCGTGGCCACCTATGCGGCAGAAGGCGATCCCAGGTCGCTTGCTGCGAGCTGCGCCTTTGTCGAGCGCCACCAGCGGCCGCAGAAATCCAGTTAACCCCAAAACCTCAAAACCCAAGCAGACGTGAAAGGACGAGACGATGAAACAGAGGCTGCAATTTTTCGCCAAGGCGCCGGAGATCATGAAGGCGGTGTCGGCGCTCAACAAGGCGGTGGACGAATGCGGGCTCGAGGTGAGCCTGCTGCACCTGATCAAGCTCAGGGCTTCGCAGATCAATGGCTGCTCGTTCTGCGTCGAGATGCACAGCCGCGAGGCCAGGCGCGACGGCGAGACCGAGCAGCGGCTCTATCTGGTTTCAGCCTGGAAGGAATCGCCGCTGTTCTCGGAGCGTGAACGCGCGGCTTTGGCCTGGACCGAAGCCGTCACCCTGATCGCCAACAACGGCGTGCCGGACGAACTTTATGCACGTACGCTGGAGCATTTCTCAGAAGAGGAGCTGGTCAAGCTGTCCGTTGCGCTCGGCATGATCAACACCTGGAACCGGCTGTGCATCCCGTTCCAAGCCATACATCCGATGCCGGCGGCCAAGGCCGCCTGATTGTCCAATCATGTTGGGAGCGCCGTGGAGAGCGCGCTCCCACTGCCTTAAACCTTTAAAGGGGAGAGTTTGATGCCTGCGGATTTGCCTTCGACCTTGTTGTTTCTCGCTCGCTTGCTGCTCGGCGGCGCCTTCGTTTTCGCCGGCCTGCGCAACATCCAGAACGCGGCCTTCCTGACCCAGCTGATGGCCGCGCGCGGTGTGCCGCAGGCGCGGTTGGCACTGTGGACTGGTATCGTGCTTCAGGTCGCCGCCGGTGTGCTGGTCATCGCAGGATTGTGGACGGCACTCGCGGCCACGGTGCTGCTGCTGTTCCTCATCGTCGCCACGCCGATGTTCCACAATTTCTGGGACCATCAGGGTCCGGACCGTGCGTCCCGCATCAATGGCTTCGTCGGGAATGTTGCCCTGAGCGGTGGCTTTCTGACCCTGATCGCGCAATCCGTTTGACGCACAGTTCCATGCCGACTGCGGCCTCTGGTGCCGACGGCTCAACCATAAAATCGGAACCAATCGAGCCGTTGACGCATTTCACACATGCATGCCCAGCATCCAGGATGAAATATGAAAATCGCCCATGTCGCGCCGCTTTATGAATCGGTGCCGCCAAGGCTCTATGGCGGCACCGAGCGCATCGTCTCGTATCTGACCGAAGCGCTGGTCGATCTGGGTCATGAGGTGACGCTGTTTGCCAGTGGCGACAGCCAGACCTCCGCGAAGCTGGTACCCAGCCGGGAACGCGCGTTGCGCCTCGATCCGCGTCCGCTCAAATCCGAGATCGCGGCGCATCTTTCGATGCTTGCGCAGGTGAGGGAACGGGCGTCGGAGTTCGATGTCATCCACTTCCACCTCAGCCACTTCCTGCATTTTTCCTTCTTTGAGGATATTGCGGAGCGGACGGTGACGACGCCGCATGGCAGGCTGGATTATGTCGACCTGGCGCCGGCCTATGAACGGTTCCCGCGCTTTCCCCTGATTTCCATTTCGCACAGCCAGAAGGCGGGCCTTGCCAACGCCAACTGGTTGGCGACGATCCATCACGGATTGCCGACTGCTCTCTACGAGCCGACGTTCGAGACGGCCGCCGAAGAACCCTACCTTGCCTTCCTCGGCCGGTTCTCACGCGACAAGCGCCCGGATCGCGCCATCGAGATCGCCTTGCGTTCGGGGCTCAAGCTCAAGCTCGCGGCAAAGATCGGCGACGACGATCGCGCCTATTTCCGTGAGGTGGTCGAGCCTTTGATCGATGGCGATCGCGTTGTCTATGTCGGTGAGATCGAGGAAAATCAGAAGGCGGAATTTCTCGGCAAGGCGGCCGGCCTGCTGTTCCCGATCGACTGGCCGGAGCCGTTCGGCCTTGCCGCCATCGAGGCAATGGCCTGCGGCACACCGGTCATCGGCTGGAGTTGCGG
>NZ_RZRP01000758.1:0-3045 GCF_003997795.1 Mesorhizobium sp. M7A.F.Ca.US.005.03.2.1
GGCTTGGCCGTGCGCGCCACCAGGTTCCACAGAACCCGGTCGTCCTCGCTGAGCTTGTCCGGGCGCCGGGTCATCGGACCGCACCCGCAATGAGCGCGCGCGGCACCAGCGCATAAAAATCCGCGGCATTGCGGACCACGCCGGCGATCTCGCCCGCGGCATCGCCCGAACCGGCGAACAGGTCGCCCCGCGCCGGCCCGGTGATGGCGGAGCCAGTGTCCTGCGCGATCATCAGGCGGCGGAATGGTTTTGCGTCGAAGGCGGCGAGCGTCGGCGCGTCGATGTAAAAGGGCGTGCCGAATGTGTGCAGCAGGCGGTCGACGGCGATCGAGCGGCCCGGCGTCAGCGGCACCTTGGCGGCGGCGATCGGACCAAGGGCAACGTCCTCGACATCGGCCGGGCGGAAGAAAATGTAGGAGCGGTTCTGCCACAGGATCTCGTCGACGCGGTCCGGATGCGCCTTGAACCATGCGCGGATCGATTGCATCGTCACTTCCGCCAGCGGGATCTCGCCAATCTCGCTCAGGACCTTGCCTGGTCCGGTGAAGCGTTGGCCGGATTTGGCGGCATAGGTGACGCGGGCAAGCCGGCCGTCGGTCATGGCGAGGCGTGCGGCACCTTGCACGTGAATGAAGAAGGCATCGACCTTGTCGGCCAACCAGGCGATTTCCAGGCCCTTGCCATCAAGCGCGCCGCGCTCGATCTCGCCACGGTCATGATATTCGACCGGCCCGTTCCGCGTCTGGCGCGCGAAAGCGAGATAGGGGTCCAGGCCCGGCGGCCGGTTTGCGTCATCGATATCGACGAGATCGGCCGGGCGCGACAGCAGCGGCACCGAAAACCGGTCCGTGCGCACCGGTGACGCCTCGACTTGCGGTTCATAGAAACCGGTGACGAGCCCATTTTCCGCAGGGATAAGCGCCGGCACAAAATGGTGCTCGAAGAAGGCGCGGGCGTTCCCGCGGGTCAAAACCGGCGACCGATTCGCCGGCGAAACGGTCCGGGCCTCGGTGTAGGCATCCGCAAAGGCGTCGAAGTCGACGCCGAGCGCGCCGCTGCGATAGGGTTTGGTCAGGACATGGAAGGCCGAGCGCCGAAAGGCGGCGAAGGCCGCCGAATGGTCGTCATCGTTCCAGCCGGGCAGATCGCCGAAGGCTTTCTCGACAAAAAGAGGCGATAGCGACACCGGAGCCTCGCCGCGTATTTCCTAGTCTTCTTCCTCGGTGGCGACGAGCTTCCAGTTCGGATCGCGCGAGCGCGTGTCACGGGCGAAGGTCCAGACATCCTTGACCTCGGCCACGGTTTCCGGGTCGCCGTCGATGACGGCACCGGCCTTGTCGCGGGTCGCCGAAATCAGCTCGCTGATGATGCGCAGCGTGACATGCGCCTCGCCGCCCTTCATCTCGGCCGAGACGATATCGGCCTTGTCGATGCCGACGAAGGAGGACTGGATCTTTTCCGCCTTGGCCTCGCGCTCGCCGATAGCGGCGACAAAACCGTCATAGACCTCGCGCGACAACAGGTTCTTCAGCGTTTTGCGATCGCCGTCGGCATAGGCCATGACGATCATCTCGTAAGCCATCTTGGCGCCGTCGACGAAACCCTTCGGCTCGAAGGACGGATCATTGTCCTTGATCGTGCGCAGGCCCTTGTTGAGGTCGGTATCGGGCTTGGCGAAAGCGTCGATCGCGGCATAGGCGTCGGGAGCCGGCTCGCCTGGCGGACGCTTGCGCGGCAGCGAGACGACGTTTTCGGATTTCTGGGCGGCATCCTTGTCGCCGGTGCGAGCCGCCGAATACGGATCGAAGGGCGGCCGTTCGCTGCCGGTGCGGCGGCCCAGCACATTGCGCAGCTGGAAAAAGATGACCACCGCCGCAATCAGGAAGAAAATCGTGCCGAAGTCGAAGAATCCCATATCTTCCGCCAATCAATCCCTGCCCTGTGGCCGGACCGTCAGGCCCAATGGCCGCGGTCGCATAGCGTTCAACATTCAAAGCATATAGAACGCAAGGCGCAATCATTCAAATCAAAGGCAGGCATACCTATCTAACAGCCTCGGTGCCAGCGGCGATTGCCAGTTGGCGGCCAAAACAATCAAAACGGTCATAACGATCGAAAAAGGTTGGCAAGACTTGCGCATTTCGTTGCTTCCCTTCTTTCTCTTTGCACTGCCGCTGCTGGAAATTGCCGGTTTCGTCATCGTCGGCCGCGAGGTCGGCGCGCTGGCGACGGTAGGCCTCGTGCTGGCCTCGAGCATCGCCGGCGTGCTTTTGCTCCGATACCAGGGTTTTGGTGTCATGGCCCGCATCCGCACCGAGATGGCGGCCGGCCAGAACCCCAGCCGCCACCTTGCGCACGGCGCCATGATCGTGGTTGCGGCGATCCTCCTGATCATCCCCGGCTTCATCACCGACATCATCGGCCTGCTGCTGTTTCTGCCGCCGTTGCGCGACTTTGCCTGGAGCCGGTTCAAGGGCCGCATTGTCGTCGCTACCGATTTCTCGACCGGCGGTTTTCGTGGCCGCCAGCGCGACAGGGTCATCGACCTCGAAGACGGCGACTATTCGCGCGAGGACGATCTGAAGCGCGGCCCGGATCACAACTCGCCGTGGCGCCGCCTGAAGGACGATTAACGCGCCGTCCCATCTCCATGCCGCAGCCGGGAAGCAAGGCGGCAAACCTTGTCTTGTCATCCCCGCCATGGTAGCGAACGCCCGATTTCAATTCGGTCAGCGACGCTGCCCAGGCAAGAGGACAAGGCTTATGGCCAGCAAAGATGACGCGCCGGTCGGCGCAGCCAACGGAAACGGCAATGCGGCGCAGCCGTCGCTCAACGTTCTGGCGCAATATGTGAAGGACCTGTCCTTCGAAAGCCCCGGCGCGCCGAATTCGCTGCGCGGCCGCGACAAGGCGCCGGGCATCGCCATCAATGTCAACGTCAACGCCAACCCGCTCTCCGACAAGCAGTTCGACGTCAATCTGACGCTCAACGCCAAGGCGTCCTTCGACCAGGAAGTGCTGTTCAATGTCGAGCTGGTCTATGGC
>NZ_RZRP01000759.1:0-3042 GCF_003997795.1 Mesorhizobium sp. M7A.F.Ca.US.005.03.2.1
GACAGCTACGATCCACGCAACGAGCATGACGCCTGCGGCGTCGGTTTCATCGTCAACATGAAGGGCGTGAAGTCGCATCAGATCGTCGAGGACGGGCTTGCTGTGCTCGAAAACCTGACGCATCGCGGCGCCGTCGGCGCCGATCCGCTGGTCGGCGATGGCGCCGGCGTGCTGGTGCAGCTTCCCGACCAGTTCTTCCGTGACGAGATGGCAGCCCAGGGCATCGAGCTGCCGCCGGCGGGCCAGTACGGCGTCGGACACTGGTTCATGCCGCAGGACGCGGCCCTTCGCGCCCATATCGAGGACATCATTGCCGAATCGGCGCAATCCGAGGGACTTCCGCTCATCGGTTTCCGTGACGTGCCCGTCGACAATTCGTCGCTGTCGAAGGCGCCCGACATCGTGGCATCCGAGCCGTTCCATCGGCAGATCTTCATCGGCCGCACGCCAGACATTACCGATGACGAGGAATACGAGGCCAGGCTCTATCTGCTGCGCAAGGTCATCTCGGGCCGCATCTATGCCGAGAACGACAACAAGGACATCGGCGCCTATTGCGTGTCGCTGTCGGCGCGCACCATCGTCTACAAGGGCATGTTCCTGGCTTATCAGGTCGGGGCCTACTACAAGGACCTCAAGGACCCGCGCTTCGAAACCGCGCTGATCCTCGTCCACCAGCGCTTCTCGACCAACACGTTCCCGTCATGGAAGCTGGCGCATCCCTACCGCATGGTCGCCCACAATGGCGAGATCAACACCGTGCGCGGCAACAACAACTGGATGGCTGCGCGCCAGGCGTCGGTCGATTCCGAACTGTTCGGCAACAACATCTCGAAGCTGTGGCCGATCTCCTATGACGGCCAATCCGACACCGCCTGCTTCGACAATGCGCTCGAGTTCCTGTTCCAGGGCGGGTACAGGCTCAGCCATGCCATGATGATGCTGATCCCGGAAGCCTGGGCCGGCAACAAGCTCATGGATGCCGATCGCAAGGCCTTCTACGAATACCATGCGGCACTGATGGAGCCGTGGGACGGACCGGCGGCGGTGGTCTTCACCGATGGCCGCCAGATCGGCGCCACGCTCGACCGCAATGGCTTGCGCCCGGCGCGCTACATCGTCACCGACGATGACCGCGTCATCATGGCCTCGGAAGCCGGCGTGCTGCCGGTGCCGGAGGAGAAGATCGTCAAGAAGTGGCGGCTGCAGCCCGGCCGCATGCTTCTGATCGACCTGGAGAAGGGGCGCATCGTCTCCGACGAGGAGCTCAAGTCGGAGATCGCGACCAAGCATCCCTACAAGACCTGGCTCGCCAACACGCAGCTGATCCTCGAAGATCTGAAGCCGGTCGAACCGCGCGCGTTGCGCAAGGATGTCAGCCTGCTCGATCGCCAGCAGGCATTCGGCTACAGCCAGGAGGACACCAAGCTGTTGATGTCGCCGATGGCGACGACAGGCCAGGAAGCGGTGGGCTCGATGGGCACCGACACGCCGATCTCGGCGATGTCGGACAAGTCGAAGCTGCTCTACACCTATTTCAAGCAGAACTTCGCCCAGGTCACCAACCCGCCGATCGATCCGATCCGCGAGGAGCTGGTGATGAGCCTGGTGTCCTTCATCGGGCCGCGGCCCAACATCTTCGATCTTGTCGGCAATTCGCGCCGCAAGCGGCTCGAAGTTCGCCAGCCGATCCTGACCAATGGCGATCTCGAAAAGATCCGCTCCATCGGCCACACCGAGGACCGTTTCGACACCAAGACGATCGACATCACCTATGGCTCCGCCGAAGGCGCCGCGGGCATGCAGGGCGCCATCGATCGGTTGTGCGAGCGGGCGGAGGCGGCGGTTGCCGGCGGCTACAACATCATCATCCTGTCCGACCGCCAGGTCGGGCCCGACCGCATCGCCATCCCGGCGCTGCTGGCGACGGCGGCGGTCCATCATCACCTGATCCGCAAGGGGCTGCGCACCTCGGTCGGCCTCGTCGTCGAATCCGGCGAGCCGCGCGAAGTGCATCATTTCTGCTGCCTCGCCGGCTATGGCGCCGAGGCGATCAATCCCTACCTCGCCTTCGACACGCTGCTCGACATGCACAAGCGCGGCGAACTGCCGAAGGAAGTGGACGCCTACGAAGTCGTCTCGCGCTACATCAAGTCGATCGGCAAGGGCATCCTCAAGGTGATGTCCAAGATGGGCATCTCGACCTACCAGTCCTATTGCGGCGCGCAGATTTTCGACGCCATCGGCCTGAAGACCGATTTCGTGCAGCAATACTTCACCGGCACCGCGACGCTGATCGAAGGCGTCGGCCTGGACGAGATCGCGGCCGAGACGCTCAGCCGCCACAATGACGGTTTCGGCAACGACCCCGTGCTGCGCAACAGCCTCGAGGTCGGCGGCGAATACATGTTCCGCATGCGCGGCGAGGCGCATATCTGGTCGCCAGATGCTGTCGCCACCTTGCAGCACGCCGTGCGCCAGGGATCGTGGGAAACCTTCAAGGACTATTCCGCCCAGATCGACAGCGAGACGGCCCGCGCCCAGACCATTCGCGGCCTGTTCAAGCTCAAGCTGGCCGGGGAAACCGGCCGCAAGAAGGTGGCGCTCGACGACGTCATGCCGGCGGCCGACATCGTCAAGCGGTTCTCGACCGGGGCGATGTCGTTCGGCTCGATCTCGCGCGAAGCGCACACGACGCTGGCGCGCGCGATGAACCAGATCGGCGGCAAGTCGAACACCGGCGAGGGCGGCGAAGAGGCCGACCGCTATCTGCCGCTGCCGGGCGGCGGCAAGAACCCGGAACGCTCGGCGATCAAGCAGATCGCCTCGGGACGTTTCGGCGTCACGGCCGAATACCTCGTCAACTCCGACATGATGCAGATCAAGGTGGCGCAGGGTGCCAAGCCCGGCGAGGGCGGTCAGCTGCCCGGCCACAAGGTCGACGCCACCATCGCCAAGGTCCGGCATTCGACGCCGGGCGTCGGCCTGATCTCGCCGCCGCCGCATCACGACATCTATTCGATCGAGGATCTGGCACAGCTG
>NZ_RZRP01000075.1:0-13258 GCF_003997795.1 Mesorhizobium sp. M7A.F.Ca.US.005.03.2.1
TCGCGGTTGCGCCAAGGATCAGCCCGATGCCGATAGAGGCGGCGCCGTCGAGCTCCGGCATCTCCAGCAGTTCCGCCGCCAATATGCCGGCGAAAGCGACGATCAGGCCGAGAAGTGCCGCACTGTCCTCGAACAGCACGGTGTAGACGCTCGGATCCTTGCTCGACTGCACGGCCTGCAGCCAGCCTTGCCTGCCCTTCTGCCGGCGAAACTCCTTCAGCGCCACCCACCACGAACTGCCTTCGAACAGGAAGGAAAGGCCCAGAACAATATAGTTTACCTTGGCGTTGGCGACCGGCTCCGGCGCCATGATATGGACCGCGCCTTCGTAGAACGACACGCCGGCGCCCAGCGCGAAGACGAGGAGCGCGACGATGAAGCTCCAGAAGTAGAGTTCGCGGCCGTGGCCGAGCGGATGCGTGCGATCGGCCGGGCGAGCGGCGCGGTGCATGCCGTAGAGCAGCAGGCCGCCATTGCCGGTATCGACCAGCGAATGGACGCCCTCCGACAGCATCGCCGAACTGCCGGTAAAGGCGGCGGCGGCGAACTTGGTCAGCGCGATGGCGAGATTGCCGGCGAGCGCCGCGTAGATCACCTTTTTTGAGCCGCCGTGCCCGGCCATGGCATTTGCCCCCGTTCAAGGCGCAGTCTAGCGGCCAGGCCGCTAAAGCTCCACAGGCATCACACCGCGCGAATGTCGGGTCGTCCACGGCAGCGGCCATGAGAGATCGGTCTATGGAAAACGGCGACTACTCGATGATCTCGCTGGTCCACACCTTGAAGCCGGCAAGCGTTCCCGGGCCGAAAATATGGGTCAGCGGCACGTCGGCGGCGTCGCGGCCGGAGGCGATCAGGATGCGGCCGATGCGCGGTGCATTGTTGCGCGGGTCGAAGACATGCCAGCGGCCGCCGAGATAGACTTCCACCCAGGCGCAGAAATCCATGCTTGCCCATGGCTTCGGCATACCGATGTCGCTGATGTAGCCGGTGCAATAGCGCGTTGGGATGTTGAGCGCCCGGCAGAAGGTGACGGCGAGATGCGCGTAGTCGCGGCACACGCCGCTCCGTTCACGATAGGCTTCCGCCGCGGTGCGCGTCGGCCGTGCATTGCCGTAGTTGAAGACGATGTGGCTGTGGACGAAGTCGCAGACCGCCTGCACGCGCGGAATACCCAGCGGCGTGTTGCCGAACAGCCGCCACGCCTCGTCAGCCAGAAGGTCGCTTTCGCAAAAACGGCTGGGCAGCAGGAACAGCAATGTGTCCGCCGGCAGGTCGCGCACCTCGTGCTGCCAGGCCATCAGGTCGCCCATCTCGAAGGTGCCGGGGTCGCGGATCACCGCGTCGGTGCCGAAGGTGAAGCGCCCGGGCGGCGCGACAAGCCGGTTGCACCAATTGCCGAAACTGTCGCGATAGCTTTCGATCGGCACCGGTGGATTGGAGATCAGGAAATCCGGCCGCTCGAGATCGGAGGCCCGCGAATAGTGCACATTCAGCATCGCGATGAGCGGCGTTTCCTGCGGAAAGTCGAAGCTCATCTCGCAGCCGATGTGGATTCGCATTGTCGTCCTGACGGCCTGCCTGACGATCGCCCGGCGAAGCTCGGGTCGATGCTGCAGTGCGAAAATGACCATGGCACGGACCGCCATGGTTTACGAGCAAATTAGAGCAATTCCAGGAAAAGTGTGAAGCGGTTTTCCATCCGGAATTGCGTCAAAACAAAGAGTTAGAGCAATTCACTGTTTCCGCGAAACGGTGAATTGCTCTAGAAACCGGTTGAAAGCGATCCGCTGTCGGCGGCAACAGTCGCTAACCCCTTGCGGTCGGGCGGTTCTCTTGTTTCACTTGGCTTCTCACATCAGGAGGAACGAATCATGGCTAAAGGTGCGATGAAGGCAGGCAAGGAAGCCCGCAAGCCGAAGAAGGACGCCAAGAAGCCCGCTCCGGCTCCGGCGCTGAAGGCGCCGCCGGTCAAGGCGATGAAGCTCAAGGACAAGTAGGTCCGGCGATCCACTTCGCAATAAGATTACGGCCGGCGACACTTGTTGCCGGTCGCTGTTGCTCGAGCGCCCGAAATTCCTATATTGGCGTGGCGGGGACGACCTCGCACTTCCCCAAATCCGGACGGGACGACCCGCCATTGTTTGACTGATCGTCGGACGCCGAAGTCACTTTTCGGTCCGATGCTCTGATGGAGCGTTGTCGATGTCGTGGATTCTTCTCTTTTTCGCTGGCTTGTTCGAGATCGGCTGGGCAATCGGCCTCAAATACACCGATGGCTTCTCGAAGCTGGTGCCGACCGTGCTGACCGTTGCCTCGATGGTCGTCAGCCTCACTCTGCTCGGCCTGGCGCTGAAGGCGCTGCCCGTCGGCACCGCCTATGCGGTGTGGACCGGCATCGGCACCGTCGGTACGGCACTGCTCGGCATCTGGCTGCTCGGCGAACCGGCCACCGCGATCAGGCTGGCCTGCATCGCGCTCATCGTCTGCGGCATCATGGGGCTGAAGTTCGCCGCCTGACGGTAACGCTTAGGTCTCTTGGTTTGCGCATGTCGTCCTCCCAGAGCCGGGACCAGGGCGACATGCATGGGACAAACACGTTCAGGGCCGCTGCGAGGCGACCCTGATTCTCGAAGCAGATTGCTCCGTAGCCGAGAGCTAGCGGGCGGAGAAGCCCGGAGGCGTCCTGCCGGTACGCTGCTTGCGTGCCGCATAACGCGCGTCACGCTTGGCCTTGCGTTCGGCTTCGTCGGCCAGAAGACGGGCGATGCGCTCGTTCTCTTCGGATTCCCGAATCTTGGCCTCGGCCTGTGCAGCTTCCTCGGCGGCGATACGTGCCGCTTCGGCTGCTGCCTCGCGCTCGGCCTTCTCGACCGCTTCGCGTGCCAGCTTCTCCTGCTTCAGCCGGGCCTTTTCGGCCTCGCGGATTTCGCGGGCCGCAAGGATAGCCTTGCGTTCAGCCTGCCGCGCCAGCACTGCGGGATCATCCGCCGCCGGCTTTGCCTTGAAGCGCTCGAGGAGCGCCTTCTTTGCCTCGTTTGCGGCATTGCGCCGCTCGAAAACGTCTTTTTCCCTGTAGATAGCCAAGTCCACTTCCCTGAAGTCAATTCGCGACGCTTACATACGCGCGAAAACCGAGAGTTCAAGCGCCAAAACGGCATGGCAGCCATGAAATTGTCGGCTGTTGCACTCGGGAGACGCCTTTGGAGCAATTCCAGGAAAAGTGTGAAGCGGTTTTCCGTCCGGAATGGCGACGAAGAGATAGAGCCGAAACCGACATGCACTGTTCACCGTCCGCCCCACTGGCGGCGCGGCTGAGGCGTCGCTACGTCTAGCCCGAAAACCCAACACCAGGATGACATCAAATGGAACTCGGTCTCTACACATTCGCCGACGTCAGCCCGCAGCCGGGCCCCGGTGCCATCGGCCCGCATGAGCGGCTGCGCAACCTGATCGAGGAGATCGAGCTGGCCGACCAGGTCGGCCTCGACGTCTTCGGCCTCGGCGAGCATCATCGGCCCGACTATGCCGCCTCCGCACCGGTCGTGGCCCTGGCCGCGGCGGCCGAGCGTTCGAAGCGCATCAAGCTGACCAGCGCGGTCACCGTTCTGTCTTCCGATGACCCGGTGCGCGTTTTCCAGCAATTTGCCACGCTCGATCTTCTGTCGGGCGGCCGCGCCGAGATCATGGCCGGGCGCGGCTCGTTCATCGAATCCTTCCCGCTGTTCGGTTTCAACCTCGAGGATTATGACGAGCTGTTCGCCGAAAAACTCGATCTGCTGCTTGCCATCCGCGACAGCGTGAAGGTCACCTGGTCGGGCAATCTGCGTGCGCCGATCAACGATCGCGGCGTTTATCCCCGGCCCTTCCAGGACAGGCTACCGGTCTGGATCGCGATTGGCGGCACGCCACAGTCTGCCGCCCGCGCTGGCGCGCTCGGCCTGCCGCTGGCGCTCGCCATCATTGGCGGCGAGCCGGCGCGTTTCGCGCCGCTGTTCGATCTCTATCGCGAAGCCGCCAAGCGCGCCGGCAGTGATCCGGCGGGCCTCGCCACCAGCATCAACGTGCACGGCTTCATCGCCGAGACGACCGAGCAGGCGGCGGACGATTTCTACGGCCCGCAGGCGGAAGTGATGAATCGCATCGGCCGCGAGCGCGGCTGGGGTCCGACCTCGCGGGCGCATTTCGACCAGTCGCGCGGCCCCACAGGCGCCCTGTTCGTCGGCAGTCCCGAGCAAGTGGCTGAAAAGATCGTCGCCCAGCACAAGATCTTCGGCAATGACCGCTTCCTGCTGCAGATGGCGATCGGCACCATGCCGCATGCCAAGATCATGAAGGCGATCGAACTCTACGGCACCAGGGTGGCGCCGATCGTTCGCAAGGAAACAGCCAAGCCCGCCACAGCCGTCACGTCGCCGGCAGCCTGACCCGGAGCCGGCGCGAGCGGCCTCAATCCCGAAGCCGGCTCATGGAACCCTCGCCAGTAACTCTGCGTTTCATGGAGGCGATTGCCGTGCGAAGGGGCGCCGGCTTGAGGGGGTGACCATGAAAACCGAACCCACAGCCTGGGGTCAGGACATTTCCGATGAACCGGATTCGCGCGTCGCGGCTCGCGCCGACACGCGTCTGATGCGCTCGTTGCTGATCGGCATCTTTCTGTTCATGGCCATCTACGCGCTCTACTTCGCCCGCGCCTTTTTCATGCCAGTGCTTCTGGCTTTCCTGCTGGCGCTGACGCTGACGCCGATCGTCCGACTGCTGCGCAAGCACGGTATCCCGGAAGTGATCTCGGCAACCCTTCTGGTGCTGTTGTCCCTTTGTGTGTTCGCCACCGCCGGCTATCTGCTCAGTGGCCCGATCATCGATCTTATCAACAACACCTCGTCGATCGGCCAGAAGCTCACCGAACGGTTGGCGCAATTGCGACAGCCGCTCGAGAAGATCATGCAGATTTCGCATCAGATCGAACAGCTGACCGAGACCTCGCAGGAGTCGGGCATTCAGAAGGTGGCGGTAGCGCAGTCCGGCATCCTGTCGGCGGCCGCCAGCAACATCCTGTCGGCGGGAACAGGCCTCACCATCATCTTCGTGCTGTCGCTGTTCCTGCTCGCCTCCGGCACGATGTTTTATGAAAAGATCATCCAGTCCTTCGCCAGCCTCAGCGAAAAGAAACGGGCGCTGCGCGTCGTCTATGACGTCGAACGCGAAATCTCGCACTATCTGCTCACCGTCACGATCATCAATGCCGGCCTCGGCACGGTCATCGCTCTCGGTCTTTGGGCGCTCGGCGTGCCCAATCCGCTGGTCTGGGGCGTCGCTGCCGCCCTGCTCAACTTCCTGCCCTATGTCGGAGCACTGATCACCATCGTGCTTGTCACGGTCATGGCGTTGATCAGCTTCGATACCATCTTCTACGCGCTTCTGGCGCCGGCCTTCGTGATCTTGTGCGACATCGTCGAAGGCCAGTTCGTGACGCCGATGGTGGTCGGCAGGCGCCTCGAGATCAACGCCGTGGCGATCTTCATCGCCATCGCCTTCTGGTCATGGCTGTGGGGTTTCGTCGGCGCCCTGATGGCGGTGCCGCTGCTGGTCGTCATCAAGGTGTTCTGCGATCATTTCGATGGGCTCAGCCATGTCGGCAATTTTCTCGCCGCGCAGCACGCGGTTGTCGTCGAGGAGGACGACATCGCCGACCCCGAAGCTGTCAAAGGCTGATCAATATTTTTGAATTTGCGGCGCCGCCGGATGCTTCCTACATGCGGTCCTGACACAGGATCCCACCCATGACCGACCTTTCCGTTCTCGACCTGTCGCCGATCGTCGAAGGCAGCGATGCCTCGCAGTCGCTGGCCAATTCGCTCGATCTTGCTCGCCATGCCGAGCGCCTGGGCTACAAGCGTTTCTGGCTGGCCGAGCATCACAACATGCCGGGTATTGCCAGTGCCGCCACAGCCGTCGTCATTGCCCATGTCGCCGGCGGCACCAAGACCATTCGTGTCGGCGCCGGCGGCATCATGCTGCCCAACCATTCGCCGCTGGTGATTGCCGAGCAGTTCGGCACGCTGGCCGCATTGCATCCGGGCCGCATCGATCTCGGCATCGGCCGGGCGCCCGGCACCGACATGGGTACCGCCCGCGCCTTGCGCCGCAATCTCGAGGCCGGGGTCGACAATTTCCCGCAGGATGTCGTCGAGTTGATGGGCTATTTCCAGCCGGCCGAGGAAGGCCAGCGCATCCGTGCCGTGCCCGGCGAAGGCCAGGGCGTGCCGGTCTGGATCCTCGGCTCCAGCCTCTACGGCGCGCAGCTTGCCGCCATGCTCGGCCTGCCCTATGCCTTCGCCTCGCATTTCGCGCCGGCGGATCTGGATCACGCCCTGGATGTCTACCGCTCGCGCTTCCAGCCCTCCGAGCAGCTCGACAAACCGCATGTCATGCTTGGCCTCAACGTCTTTGCCGCGCCCACCGATGCCGAGGCTCGTTTGCTGTTCACCTCGCTGCAACAGGCTTTCGTCAATCTGCGCACCGGCCGTGCCGGCCGGCTGCCGCCACCTGTCGAGAACTATGACCGCGATCTCGATCCGATGGCAAAGACCATGCTCGGCCAGGCATTGTCCTGCGCCGTCGTCGGCTCCCCGGAAACGGTGCGGCAAGGCATCGATGCCTTCGTGCGCCGCACCGGTGCCGACGAGCTGATGGTCACCGCGCAGATTTTTGATCATGCGGCGCGGGTACGGTCGTTCGAGATCCTGGCCGAGGCGCACAAATCGCTGTCGCAGGCGGCCTGACAAGTCCTGACAGGAATATACGCTGGGCGAAAGACTACGCGCTCACGCTCTGCGCAATCGCCCCGAGCGGGCGACAGGAATTGCGGATCATCAGCCGACCCTTGAGCAAAAGCTTGCGCGGCGGCGCGTCCCTGTTGCCGGCGAGACGGTCGAGAAGCAGATTGGCCGCTTGTTCGCCGATCGCCTGCACCGGCTGCGCGACGGTGGTCAGCTGCGGCTGAAACACGTCGGACCATGGAAAGTCGTCGAAGCAGGCAACCGAAATGTCTTCCGGGCAGGACAGGCCGATGTCGCGGATCGCCTTCATGGTGCCGATCACCATCGGGTTGTTGGCCGAGAAGATCGCGCTTGGCCGATCGTGCGAGGACAGCATCTGCATGGTCGCGTTGTAGCCGTCGATCTCATGAAAATTGCCGAAGCGGATCAGCTCCTCCGCGATCGGCAGGCCGGCGGCGTGAAGCGCCTCGCGATATCCCGCCATGCGGTCATGCATCGGCGAAATGTCCGACGTGCCGGTGATGTAACCGATGCGCCGGTGGCCGAGATTGATCAGATAGGTGATGGCGTCGAACACCGCGCGCTGGTTGTCCAGCACCACGGCATCGGTGTCGACGCCTTTGCAGATACGATCGAGCAGCACCACCGGCATGTTGGCGTCGTCGACGATCCGCTTGAGGATCGCGCCGTCGCCGACGCGCGCCACGATCAGCCCGTCGACCATGCGATCGAGCAGCAGCTTGATCTGATCGTCCTGGGTGTTCAAATCCTCGTCCGTGCAGCACAGCATGACGGCATAGCCGGCCCGGTCGAAGGCCTGCTGGATGACCGAGACGACATCGGTGAAGAATGGGTTGGTGATGTGCGGCACGGTCAGTCCGATCGTGCGGGTCGTGCCCATCTTCAGGCTGCGGGCGATCGCGTTGCGCTTGTAGCCGATATCGCGGATCGCCTGTTCGATGCGCTGGCTAAGCTCCGGACTGACCGTCGCCGTGCCGTTGATCAGCGCCGAAACGGTGGCGACAGAAACACGCGCCGCTTCAGCCACATGAAGCATGGTGGGCGCGGTGGATTTCCGGTGTTTTTTTTGCCCTGATGCTGTCATTTTCGAAACGTTTCGCCACCCTTGCCGGCCAATACGTACGGAATCCTGTCCTTTTTAGCAAGAATCGAAATGCAGTAAACATGCGGCACCTCATATCAGCTTGACATGATCGAAACGTTTAGATTAGCGTTTGCGGGAAGTTGACGAGGACGGAAGGGAGGCCGCCATTGTCATGCGAGAGAGCAGTTCCCTTTCCCCGCAGCACGGCGCTGCCGATCGGTCGGACACCGTTCTGAGCGCCGAGCATATTTCCAAGAGCTTCGGCGGCATCGCCGCCCTGGTCGATGTCGGCTTCGAGCTGCGGCGCGGCGAGGTTCATGCCTTGATGGGCGAGAACGGCGCCGGCAAGTCGACGCTGATGAAGATCCTCTCCGGCGTCTACACCGGCTATGAAGGCACGGTCAGCGTCGATGGCCACCCTGTCAATTTTGCTGGCGTACGCGACGCCGAGGATGCCGGCATTGCCATCATTCATCAGGAGCTCAACCTGGTGCCCGAACTCAGCGTCGCCGACAACATCTTCCTTGGCCGCGAGAAGCTGATCGCCGGGCTGATTGTCGACCGCAAGGCAAGCAGCCGCGCGGCGGGCGCTTTGTTGCAGCGGCTCGGCATCGAGCTCGATCCGCAAGCCCGCGTCGGTACCCTGCGTGTCGGCGAGCAGCAGCTGGTCGAGATCGCCAAGGCGCTGTCGATGTCGGCACGCATCCTGATCATGGACGAGCCGACCTCGGCGCTGTCGCCGGCCGAATGCCAGCGGCTGTTCCGCATCATCCGCCAGCTTGCCGAGAGCGGTGTCGCCATCGTCTACATCTCGCACCGCATCGACGAGGTCATGCATCTGGCCAGCCGCGTCACCGTGTTTCGCGACGGGCGCCATGTACTGACCGAGCCGATGGCCAGGCTGGACGAAGATGCGATCATTTCGGCGATGGTCGGACGCAACCTGCTCGCTTCCTCCCAGGAAGAGCGCCACTCCGGCGGCAACATTGTGCTTTCGGTCGAAAACCTGTCGCTGTCGAAGCCCGATGCGCATGGCTGGCGCACGGTGATCGACGGCGTTGGCTTCGATCTTGCCGCCGGAGAGATCCTCGGCATTGGCGGGCTGCTGGGTTCGGGCCGAACCGAGATCCTGGAGGCGATCTTCGGCTCGAGCGATGGCCGCACCGGTGGCGAAATCCAGGTCGACGGCCGGCCTGTGGATATCCGTTCGCCCCGCGACGCAAGGCGGCTGGGCATTGCACTGGTCACCGAGGACCGCAAGACGCAAGGCCTGCATCTGCAGGCTTCGATCGCAGACAATGTCGCGCTGCCGCTGGTCGGGTCGCTGGCCCGCTTCGGCATCCGCTCGCTGGCCTCCGAGCAGGGGCTGGCGCGGCAGGCGGTCAAGGCGCTCGGCATCCGCTGCCGGGACATCGACCAGCCTGCCGGCACGCTGTCCGGCGGCAACCAGCAGAAGGTCGTCATCGGCAAGTGGCTGGCGACCAGGCCAAGGGTGCTGTTGCTGGACGAGCCGACGCGCGGCATCGATGTCGGCGCCAAACGCGAGATCTACGACCTGATCTTCAAGCTGGCGCGCGATGGACTGGCCATCGCCGTCATCAGCTCCGAACTGCCGGAGCTTTTGCATCTCTCCGACCGCATCCTGGTGATGGCCGATGGCCGCCAGACAGGCATTCTTTCCCGCGATGCGGCCAGCGAGGAGGCCATCATGCGTCTCGCCGCCCCGCGCAGGACCATATCGAGACCAGCCGCATGACTGCCCTGAAACTCCTGTCCCGTACCAAGCTCTATTGGGGCCTGATCGCCATCTTCCTGATCGGCGTGCTGGGCTCGCCGATGAGTTCCAAGGGCAACAACATCTTCCTCTCCTACGGCAACCTGCTCGACGTGCTGCGCCAGGTCTCGACCACCGGGCTGATCGCCACCGGCATGACGGCTGTCATCATCACCGGCGGCATCGATCTCTCCGTCGGCTCGCTGATGGCCATCTGCTCGGTGGTCTGTGCCATGCTGCTGACGGTCCCAGGCGTGACGCCGGGCGTCGTGCTGGGCGTGCCGACCGTCGCGCTGGTGGCGCTTTGCCTCGGTTTCGTCGTCACCCGCTTCATCTTCCAGAACCTGGCAAAGTCCCGTGCCGGCGCCGATCTCGTCCGCGAGATCAGGCTGGACGGGATTCGCGGCCTGATCACGCCCGCCGTCGTCGGCGTGGTCTTGTGCTGCCTGTCGCTGTGGTTTCTGCTGCCGCAGATCGAGCCGAAATTCGGCGTGCTCGGCGTGCTGCTGGTGGCGCCGTGCGTTGGTTTGCTGTTCGGCGCGCTCAACGGCTTCATCATCGTTGCCGGACGGCTGCAGCCCTTCATCGTCACCCTGGCTATGATGGTGACGGCGCTCGGCATCGCACGGCTGACCGCCGGCCAGAACAATGCGGTGCTGCCGGTCTATACCGGCTCCAACGCCACCGCCGATTTCGAGATCCTGCGCTCGCTGGTGTTCGGCATCATCCCGATGCCGGGCCTGTTCTTCCTCGGCGCCATCGTGATCTACGGCGCGGTGCTGCGCTTCACGCCGTTCGGCCGCTATGTCTATGCCATCGGCGGCAACGAGGAGGCGGCGCGCCTCTCCGGCATCGCCGCCGGCCGCGTCAAGATCGCCACCTATGCCGTCTCCGGGCTGCTCGCCGGCATTGCCGCCGTGCTCTATGTCGCGCAGTACCGGCAAGGCAAGCCGGATGCCGGCGCCGGGCTGGAGCTCGACGCCATTGCCGCTGTGGTCATAGGCGGCACCAGCCTGATGGGCGGGCGCGGCAGCCTCATCGGCACGTTCTGCGGCGTGCTGATCTTCGGTCTGCTCTCCAACATCCTGCAGCTCCACAACATCAATTCGAACCTTCAGCTGGTGCTGAAGGGGATGATCATCATCGGCACCGTGCTCGTGCAGGAGCGCAATGCCGGTGATCTCCTGGCCTATCTGCGCCTGCCCGGCGGGCAATCGGCGCACAAGGAAACGGCCGCGGCAAAGCGGCCGTCGCAAGAGACACCGTCTCTCAATCTCGGAGGAAACAAAAAATGAAACGACGTGACATGCTGAAGCTTGCCGCCGTGACCGCGGCACTGCTGACCACCACCGCGCTGCTGACCACCGGCAATGCCTATGCCCAGGACAAGAAGTGGAAGATCGGCTTCTCGCAGGTGACGACCATCGAGCCCTGGCGCGCGCAGTTCAACAAGGACATCCTGGCCGAAGCCGCCAAGCACCCCGAGGTCGAGCTGATCATCACCGACGGCGAGGACAAGACCGAAAAGCAGGTCGCCGATGTCGAGAACCTGATCCGCCAGGAGGTCGATGCGCTGTTGGTGTCACCGAAGGAATCGGCCGGCCTGACCGGCGTCGTGCAGCAGGCGATCGACGCCAAGATCCCGGTCTTCGTGCTCGACCGCAATGTCGACACCAAGGACTACACGCAGTTCGTCGGCGGCGACAACGCGCTGATCGGCCGCGCGGCCGGCGAATATGCCGTCGAACTGCTGGGCGGCAAGGGCAAGGCTGCAGGCAACGTCGTCGAGATCTGGGGCGGCATGGGCACCCAGCCGGCGCATGACCGCCATGACGGCTTTCACGAATTCACCGACAAGGAGCCGGGCATCAAATATCTGCTCGACCAGCAATCGGGCGACTGGAAGCAGGACCAGGCCTACAATCTGATGGCCAACGCGCTGAAGAGCAACGAGAAGATCGATCTCGTCTACGGCCACAACGACCCGATGGCCTATGGCGCCTATCTCGCCGCCAAGGATGTTGGCCGCGAGAAGGACATCAAGTTCATTGGTATCGACGGCCTGCCCAATGAAGGCGTGCAGATGGTGAACAAGGGCGAGCTGACGGCGACCTTCACCTATGTCACTCCCGGTGCCGAAGGCCTGCGCCAGGCGATCAAGTTCCTCAACGGCGAGAAAGTCGAAAAGACCATTACCCTACCAACCGAGAAGATCACCAAGGAAAACGCCGCCCAGGTGCTGAAGGACAACGGCCTCTGAGGCAAACTTCCTGCCGGGTGCCTCCTTTGGCGCCCGGCGGGTCTAAGCCAGCTTCACCAGCAGCTTCATGAAGGTGGCGATCTCCTTGGCCGAGAGCGGCGCCAGCGTCTCCTTTGTGATCTCGCGCGCCGGCGGGATCAGGCGCTCGATGGCATCGCGGCCTGCCGCGGTCAGATTGACCAGCAGCCGTCTTTTGTCGACCTCGTGCCTGGAAAGCTCGACCAGGCCGCGCGCCTTCAGCCGGTCGATGACGCCCTTCACCGTCGCCGCATCCATAGCGATCAGCGTGCCGAGCTGGTTCTGCGAGGTCTCGCCGACGTCACGCAGCTTGGCCAACGCCGCGAATTGCGGCGGCGTCAGATCGCCGATATGCGCGGCAAAGATCGCGACATGGCGCTGATGCGCCTTGCGCAGGATGAAGCCGACCTGCTCCTGCAGCAGGTAACCCTGGTCGTCCGGCGCCTCGACCTCGACCAGCTTGAGCAGATTGTCCTCGCCGCTCACCGCAGCCCATCCCAGGCTTTGATGTCATCGGCCGCGAGACCACCCATGCGATCGTGGATGCGCGGGCCACAAGTCATGGCGAGGCAGAACAGGATCTCGTCGGGGCGCGGACCATCGGACATGCCGACTTCCATGGCGTCGAAATGGCTGCGCACATAGGCGGCGTTGATGTGGCCGAGCGGCACGTCGAGCTTCGAACCGAAAGCGCCGACCTTCTTGGCCGACGGCACGATCGCCTTGGCGTCGCCGAGCCGCTCGCGCATGGCGTAGCCGCCGGGCACATGCCAGAGCGCGCCGTGTTCCAGCTCACCTGCGGTGCCGACAATGGCGCCTTTGCCGTAGCCGTCGATCTGCTTGACGTCGCCGCCGAGCGCCGCGATCAGCCGGTCGGCGAGCAGCAGGCCGAGCGGCTTGAGATCGTCCATGGCGCTCTGCAGCTCCTCGACATAGCGCCCGGCGAACGGGTTCTTTACCAGCGCCATGGCGGCGGCACGGCGGCGCGGCACCTTGGCCACCGGCCCGCCCTCGTGAAAGATCTCTTCGGTCAGAACCGCGATCTTGCGGATCGGAAACTCAGGCATGGGCAACTTCCTCCCTCGAAGTTTCGTTGGGCGCGGCCAGCGCAACCGAGCCACTGATGCGGATCTCGCCGCCGAGAAACAGCGCCGACCCGGCAATAAGCCCCCGCCGGCGAAAATCTTCGGCGACGGCAAGGCCATTGTCCAGCGCGCGCGCCACTTCGCCAAGGGCAAGCGTGCCGACGCCTTGCGTCACCAGCCGCGAGCCGAGATCGCTGTCGGGCGCCAGTTCGTGTGCGGAAATGCGCTTGATGGCGG
>NZ_RZRP01000760.1:0-3030 GCF_003997795.1 Mesorhizobium sp. M7A.F.Ca.US.005.03.2.1
GCCCTTCGGCCATGCGCACGAACTGGGTGCTCGGACCTTCGGTACCCACGGTCTGCACGCTGACACGCGCGCCCTCGAACAACAGCGACAGCGTATCGGCGAGCAGTTCGGCCTGACCAATGCCGGCATCCCGACATAGCGTCACAAGGCGCGCGCGCTGGGCTTCCTTGAGCTCCTTGATCACCAGCCTGGCCGGATGGTCCGGCTCGGTCAGCTCAGCGGCGGCGTTGGCCATGTCGCAGCCGCGGCCGTCCGCATTGAGCATGGCAGCCGCCTTGCGAACCCAGGCATGCAGTTGGGCAAGCTTGTCACCAGGGAATTCGGCCTCGAATGCTTCCCACATAGCGCCGGCCTTGGCCGCATTGGCGCGCAGGCATTCGACGATCAGTTCGTCCTTGGATTCGAAGTGACGATAGAGCGTCATCTTGTTCGTGCCGGCAGCTTCGGTGATGGCGTCGACGCCGACGCCCTTGATGCCATGCTTGTGGAACATGTCGCGTGCCGTCTCCAGGATCCGATCCCGGGGACGAGAGCGCTCCACGATGCCGTCTGCCATCATGATCTCCTTTCGTTTCCAAAAAACCCTCGGCCACCTCTTGACTAGGGTGTTACCGGTCTGTAACTTCCAGAATGTTACTTACTGGTAACACCTATATCGTCCACCGTCAATAACAAGGCCGTGAACGGCCCTGCCAGACGAGAGGGGCGAGAAACTGCCAATCATGCGGCCTCGGCCGGTGAAGAGATGAAAACGGTTCGCGAGCACGGGCTGCGAATCGACAGACAAGGAGCCGGCCATGCCACAGCGCCGCGATCTTACCATAGATGAAGCCGTCCGGGATCCGATGATCCGGCTGGTCATGAAAGCCGATGGCGTCGACCCGCGCGCCTTCGAGACGATGTTGCGCTCGCTCGCCGATACGCAGCGTGGCGAGGTGCCGTTGCTGCGTTCGCGGGACGGCCTCGGTGACAAGCGCGGCCAAAGGCTGTCCAGGGTTGCCAGCGCCTTCGGGCGGGCAACAGCAGCCGGAGAGGCGTGCGTGTCGTGGTAAACTTTTTCATTCACCGTCCGATCTTCGCCTCGGCGATCGCCATCATCATGGTGCTCGCCGGGTCGATTTGTTATTTCCTGCTGCCCGTCTCGCAGTTTCCCGACATCACGCCGCCGCAGGTCGTGGTCAGCGCCCATTATCCGGGCGCCAGCGCACAAGTGGTGGCCGACACGGTGACGACGCCGCTGGAGCAGCAGATCAACGGCGTGCAGGGCATGACCTACATGTCGTCGACGAGTTCCAATGACGGCTCCTCGACCATCACCATCACCTTCGATGTCGGCTATTCGCTGAGCACCGCCGCCGTCGACGTGCAGAACCGCGTCTCGCAGGCCGCCTCGTCGCTGCCGGCGATCGTCAACCAGGGCGGCGTGACGATCAAGAAGCAGAATCCGAACTTCGTCCTGATCGTCAACCTGACTTCGCCCGACAGTTCGGTCGATCCGGTGGCGCTGAGCAACCTTGCCTATCTGCAGGTGGTCGACCCGCTGAAGCGGCTGCCCGGCGTCGGCGACGTGCAGATCTTCGGCGAGCGGCGCTATTCGATGCGCGTCTGGCTCGATCCCGACAAGCTCGCCAATCTCGGCATCACCGCCGTCGATGTGCAAAACGCCATCGCCGAACAGAACGTCCAGGTGGCGGCCGGCAAGATCGGCCAGTCGCCGGCACCCGCCGGCACCGCCTTCGAGATGCAGGTCAACGCCGTCGGCCGCTTGAGCGATCCCAAGGAATTCGGCGACATCGTCGTGCGCGCCAACACCGATACCGGCTCGCTGGTCAGGCTGCGCGACGTCGCCCGCATCGAACTCGGCGCGCTGCAATATTCGTCGTCTGCCTTCTTCGGTAAAGACCCGACCGTGGTGCTTGCCGTTTACCAGATGCCCGGCTCCAACGCGCTCGATCTGCAGCAGCGCGTCAAGGACAAGATGCAGGAGCTGTCGGGCCGTTTCCCGAAGGGCGTGTCCTATGCGATGCACTACGACACCACCCGTTTCGTCTCGGCGTCGATGCATGACGTGCTGATCACGCTCGGCGAAGCGCTGGTGCTGGTCGTCGCCGTGGTGTTCCTCTTCCTGCAAAGCTGGCGCACGACGATCATCCCGACCATCGCCATTCCGGTGTCGCTGGTGGCGACGCTGGTCGTCATGGAGATGCTCGGCTTCTCGCTCAACATGCTCTCCCTGCTCGGCATGGTGCTGGCGATCGGCCTCGTCGTCGACGACGCCATCGTCGTGGTCGAGAATGTCGAACGACAGCTGGAGGCCGGGCTCAAACCGCTTGCGGCGACCAAGGCCGCAATGACCGAGGTCACCGGCCCGATCATCGCCACCACCGCGGTGCTGATGGCGGTGTTCGTGCCGGTCGCCTTCATTCCCGGCGTCTCCGGCAAGCTCTACAACCAGTTCGCACTGACGGTGGCGATCTCCGTCGGCATCTCCGCCTTCAACTCGCTGACGCTGAGCCCCGCGCTCAGTGCCGCCTTCCTGCGGCATCGCGGCGAAACGCAGTTCGCCCCGTTCCGCTGGTTCAACACCGGCTTCGACAGGCTGTCGCACGCCTATGCCAATGGTGTGCGCATCCTCATCCGTTTGCGCTGGATCATGCTCGGCCTGTTCGCGGCGGGGCTGGTCGCCACCTACTTCGTCTGGCAGCGCCTGCCCTCGACCTTCCTTCCGGTCGAGGACCAGGGCTATTTCTTCGTCGTCATCCAGTTGCCCGACGGCGCATCGCTGGAACGCACCGACGCGGTGGCGCAGAAGGCACGCGACATCCTGCAGGCGACGCCCGGCGTCGACATCGTCGGCTCGATCAGCGGCCTGAACTTCCTGACCAGTGCCGCGCAATCGAATTCGGCGGTCGAATTCGCCATCCTGAAGCCATGGGAGGAGCGGGGCCCCGACCAGAGCGCATCGAAGCTCGTCGCCGATGTGCGCGGCAAGCTGATGCAGATCCCGGAAGCCTTCGCGCTGAGCTTCGA
>NZ_RZRP01000761.1:0-3028 GCF_003997795.1 Mesorhizobium sp. M7A.F.Ca.US.005.03.2.1
GGGCCGACAGAGGCGACTGCTCGGCGGGTTTCAGCACCACCGAATTGCCCGCCGCCAGCGCCGGCGCGCACTTCCAGGTCGCCATGTCGAGCGGGAAGTTCCACGGCACCACCGCGCCGACCACGCCAAGCGGCTCGCGCCGCACCAGCACCAGATCGCCTTCGCCGGTCGGCGCCACCTCGCCATAGATCTTGTCGATGGCCTCGCCATACCATTGGAAGATCGCCGCCGAACCGGGGACGTCGACCGAGGCCGCATCCCTGACCAGTTTGCCCATGTCCAGCGATTCAAGCAGGGCCAGTTCATGCAGGTTGTCGCGCAGCAGCTGCGCCAGCCGCAGCAACACCTCGTTGCGGTGCGCCGGGCTGGTGCGCGACCAGACGCCGGCGTTGAAGCTGCGCCTAGCGGCGGCAACCGCCAGATCGATGTCTTCCTCGCCGCAGGACGCCACTTCGGCCAGCACCTCGCCCGTTGCCGGATTGACGCTGGCAAAGGTCCGGCCCGAACGCGCCGCGACCGTCTTGCCGTCGATGAACGCCTTGTCACGAAAACGGATCGCGGACGCCTTGCCGATCCAGTCCTTGTGGCTGAGTTCACTCATCGCAGGTGACCCCTGTCTTGACTATTCGTCGCCCGGCACGCCGTAGCTCGGCGCATCGGATGGGTTGATCGCGCGGGTCACATAGGCATCGAGCTGTGGCTTGTAGAGTTGCCACAGCGCCGCCAGTTGCTCGATAGGACAATCGTCGGTCCAGTCGCAGCGCAGGTCGGCGACCGGCCACGCCACCTCACGCACCAGCTTCATGCCGGCGGAATGGACAGGGCCAGCCTCGCCGCCGGCTGTCAGCGCCGCGCGCATAGTCGCGATGAGGCGGTCGCCGAGATGCCCCTCCGACGCCAGGAAAGCCTCGACCATCGCTTGCGGCACGCCATCATGGGCCAGCATGTTGCCGCCGCAAGCGACATTGTCAGCTCGCGCCTCCGCCCAGATGCCAAGAGCTTTGGGACCCGAATGGATCGCGGTCGCTCCAGCGGCGTCGACAGCCAGCACCTGCCGGTATTCGGGATAGGCACCGGTGCGCTTCAATATGGCAATCGCCTCCGCCGCGGACGCGCCGCGCGCCAGCAATTCGAGACCGCGCAGTCCAAGCGTAGGATCGGTGACGTTCTGGCTGGCAATGGCCCCGGCGCCCGCCTGCGCATAGGCGCAGCGCGCCGCAACAGCAGGCGACGAGGAGGACACCGCGACCCCGAACATGCCGGTGCGGCCGCACCGCGCGACAATGGAAAAGGTCATCGCAATCAGTCCGGAATGACGGCGGTGCCGTCGATCTCGACCAGCCAGTCCGGCCGCGCCAGGGCCTGCACGACAAGGCCGGTCGAGACGGGATGCACGCCTCTGATATACTCGCCCATGGTACGGTAGACCGCCTCACGATGGCGCACATCGGTGATGTAGACCACCACCTTGACCAGGTGCTCCATGGTGCCGCCGCACTCCTCGATCAGCTGGCGGATGTTCTGCATGACCTTGTGCGTCTGCTCGACCGGATCATGGCTGTCGATGTTCTTGGCCGTGTCGAGGTCCTGCGGACACTGGCCGCGCAGATAGACGGTCCTGCCGCCCCGCGTAACGACCGCCTGGCACAGATCATTGTCGAGCTTCTGCTCGGGATAAGTGTCCTTGGTGTTGAACTTTCGAATTCTTGTATGCGCCATCTTGGTCTCCGTCGGATCAGGCTCGAGGTCGGGGCATCCCGTTTGAGGTGCCGTGTCTATGCCACCTTGGTCTCGCGCTTCGCGGACGCATGGTAGGCCAGGTATTTGCGCTGCGTGGAAATATGGTCGGCCACATGCTGCGCGTCGTGCCAGACGCCCCAGATGAAGCTCGACCCTCTGCGCGATTGCCAAGGCAGTCCGAGGAAATAGATGCCGGGCTCGGTCGACACACCGCGCTGGTGCTTCGGCTTGCCCCTTTCGTCGAACACATCGACCTTCAGCCAGTTGTAGTCGACGGTGAATCCCGTCGCCCAGATGATCGAACCTATCTCGGCTTCCGACAGGTTCAGCTCGAGAATGGGATCGGTCATGCATCGCGGGTCCGGGCCGATCTTGCGGGCCTCGGGCTCCGGGGGAAGGTCGAGGCCGTTGCGGGCGACATAGGCATCTGCCTCGTCCAGAACCGACATGTAATTCGCATCGCCGCGCGCGATATTCTTGGCCAGATCGGGTGCGAAAGTCATCACACCGTGCCTGTAGGATTCGGTCCGGCCAACCAGCGTCATCCCTTGCGCGGCAAGGCGCCGGAAGTCGATCGTCTGGCCGCCACGCGCGCCGCTGACCGCGATGGTGACATGTTCGGTGCCGGGCGCAGGCGCCTGCGCGTCCCACTTGCCCAAAACCCCCAGCCACCAGCAGAAGTCACGTTCGCGATAGGCCCGCGGCGGCCGATCGTGCGGCCCGACCGAGAGATAAACCCGCCGTCCCGCACGCTGGAGTTCGTCGGCGATCTGCACCCCCGAAGACCCGGAGCCGACCACCAGCACCGCGCCTGCGGGCAGTTGGCCGGGATTGCGATAGGCGCTGGAATGTATCTGCATAGGTCCGGCGTCCCCGGGAACGACGGCCGGGATGACCGGATGCTGGAAAGCGCCGGTGGCGGCAACCACGCTCCTGGCTTCGATCACGCCATCCGAGGTTTCGATCCGGAAGCCGGGACGGCCGACAAGCCTTTCCACTTTCCTGACCTCCACGCCGCAACGGATGGGGGCAGCGATCATGTCGGCGTAAGCGACAAAATAGTCGGCGACCTTCTCCTTGCCGATAAAGGCATCCGGACCGGCATTGGGAAATTCCATGCCGGGAAAACGGTCATGCCAGGCGGGACCATTGGCAACCAGCGAGTCCCATCTCTCGCTACGCCAGCGTTCGGCGATGCGGTCCCGCTCCAGCACGAGATGGGGCACGCCGCACTTGCTCAGATGCTCGCTCATCGCCAGCCCCGCCTGGCCGCCGCCAACAACAAGCG
>NZ_RZRP01000762.1:0-3028 GCF_003997795.1 Mesorhizobium sp. M7A.F.Ca.US.005.03.2.1
GAGCAGGCCTCGAACACCAACGCGCTGTTCGACCGTGTCGCCGAGGCGCGGCTCTTCGGCACCAACCTCGATCGTGGCCTGTTCCTGGCCATGCGCGATGCCGCCGACCGCGTCGGCGCTTCGCATATCATCATCGAGGACGTGATCTCCGGCGCGCTGAGCTACCGCAAGCTGTTCATCGGCGCCCGCGTCCTGGGCAGGCGCTTCGAGGCGGTAACGGCTCCGGGCGAGGCAGTCGGCGTGATGCTGCCCAATGCCAATGGCGTCGTGCTGTCGCTCACCGGCCTTCTGTCGGCCGGCCGGGTGGCGGCGATGATCAACTACACGGCCGGGCCGGCGAGCGTCACCGCGGCCGTGCGCACGGCGGTGATAAGGACCGTGATTTCGTCCCGCGCGTTCGTCGAGAAGGCCGACCTTGCCGATATCGTCGCGGCGGTCGAAAAGGGCGGCGCCAGGCTTCTCTGGCTCGAGGATGTGCGGGAGAGCGTCACCGCGCTGGACAAGCTTGCCGCCGCCTTGCTGTGGCGCTGGCCGCTGCAGCGACAGGACGCGGCCAAGCCGGCGGTGATCCTGTTCACCTCGGGCTCGGAAGGCACGCCGAAGGCAGTCGTGCTGTCGCACAAGAACCTTTACGCCAACGCCATGCAGGCTGAGGCGCGCATCACCATCTCGCCCGCCGACATCCTGCTCAACGTGCTGCCGGTGTTCCATTCGTTCGGCCTGACGGGCGGCACCATCCTGCCGCTGGTCACCGGGGTAAAACTGTTCCTCTACCCCTCGCCGCTGCACTACAAGATCATCCCCGAGGTTGCGCGCAAGGTGAAACCGACCATTATGTTCGGCACCGACACGTTCCTCGCCAACTATGCGCGTACCGCCAAGGACGGCGATTTTTCCAGCCTGCGCTTCGTCGTTGCCGGCGCCGAGGCGGTGAAGCCGGAAACCCGCCGCGTCTATCGCGAACGCTTCCAGGCCGAGATCATCGAAGGGTTCGGGCTGACAGAGGCGGCACCGGTGGTTGCCGTCAACACGGCAATCCATGGCCGCGACGGTACCGTCGGGCGGCTGCTGCCGGCCATGCGCATGAAGCTTGAGCCGATCGAAGGCATTTCCGATGCCGGCCAATTGTGGCTCGACGGACCGAACCTGATGATGGGCTATATGACATCGGACCGCCCCGGTGAATTGCAGCCGCTGACGGGCTGGCACGACACCGGCGACATCGTCGCTGTCGACCGCGAAGGCTTCATCACCATTCGCGGCCGCGCCAAGCGCTTCGCCAAGATCGCCGGCGAGATGGTGTCGCTGGGTGCTGTCGAGATGCTGGTGCAGTCGTTGTGGCCGGAAGAACGCCATGCGGCGGTAGCGGTGCCGGACAAGAGGCGCGGCGAGCGCATTGTGCTGGTCACCACCGCCGACGACGCCAATCCCGACGAGTTGCGCAGATTCGGCAAACAAGCGGGCGCCGCCGAACTGATGGTGCCCAACGACATCGTCAAGGTCGAGGAAATCCCGGTGCTGGGTTCGGGCAAGACCGACTATGTCTCGACCCGAAAGCTGGCGATCGACAGGCTGGGGCTCGGCGTCGCGGCCTGAGTCGGATCAAGCACTTCCGCCGACCTTCTAACCTATATCCGAAGGCGGTACCTTCTCGCCCTCCAGCTTGGCGCGTTTCGAATAGGCGCGCACACTGAACGGCAGGAAGATCAGGTAGCCGGCAACCGAAGCGGTCAGCGTGTACCAGGGGTAGGTCATCAGCAGCAGTACGTAGAGCACGACACCCAGGATGATCGGCAACACCCTGTCGCCCGGGATTTTCAGGCTCTTGCCGGAATAGACCGGCAGCCGGCTGACCAGCAGGAAGGCGACCAGTATGGTAAAGCCGGTGGCGACGAAGGCCGCTGGACGACTGGGCTCCAGCCCTGTGCGCAGGAAATAGAGATAGAGCGGCAGCATCACCAGCACAGCACCAGCCGGCGCCGGCACGCCGACGAAATATTCGGACTGCCATATCGGGCGGTCGGCCTTCTCGTCGTCGAGCACGTTGAAGCGGGCGAGCCTTAGCCCGCAGGCGATGGCGAACAGCAAGGCCGCAATCCAGCCCGGCGAGCCGGCACGGTCGAGCAGGAAGGCATAAAGCACCAAAGCCGGGGCGACGCCGAAATTGACGATGTCGGCCAGCGAATCCATCTGGGCGCCGAATTTGGAGGTTGCCTTCAGCATCCGCGCCAAGCGGCCATCAATGCCGTCGAGGAAAGCGGCCAGCAGCACCATCACCACGGCCGGCTCGAAGCGGCCTTCGAAGCCGAAGCGGATGCCCGACAGACCGGCGCAGATGGCAAGCACGGTGACGAGGTTGGGCAGCACCATGCGCATCGGGATCTCGCGGATGCGCGGACCGCCGCTGGCATGGGCCTCGAACTTCTTATACTGCGTGCCCACGGCTCAGGAAATCCGCACGAGGGGTGTGCCGGCGACACCGCCGAATTCGGCCAGCACGGTTTCGCCGCCGACCGCTGTCTGGCCGACGGCAACGCGCGGCGTGGCGGTCAAGGGCAGGAAGACATCGACGCGCGAGCCGAAGCGGATCAAGCCGAAACGCTCGCCGGTGCCGATCGAGCCGCCCGCCTCGGCCCAACAGACGATCCGCCGCGCCACCAGGCCGGCGATCTGGACGGCGGCGATCGTGCCGTTGGGGCTTTCGATGACCAGGCCGTTGCGCTCGTTCTCGGTGCTGGCCTTGTCGAGTTCGGCGTTGAGGAATTTTCCGGGCCGGTGTTCGATCCTGACGATACGACCGCGTACCGGGGCGCGGTTCACGTGACAGGAAAAGACATTCATGAACACCGAGATGCGGGTCATCTCGACATTGCCGAGGCCGAGTTCGCGCGGCGGCACGGCCGGCCCGACCGCCGAGATGATGCCGTCGGCGGGGCTGACCACCAAGCGGTCGTCGACCGGCGTGACGCGCTCGGGATCGCGGAAGAAATAAACGCACCAGGCCGTCAGGATCAGACCGATCCAGAAC
>NZ_RZRP01000763.1:0-3027 GCF_003997795.1 Mesorhizobium sp. M7A.F.Ca.US.005.03.2.1
TCCCCAACGACCGGGTGAAAGGAGCCGGCCCCGTCCCCGGGCCGGCTCCGCCATTTCTGGCTATGGCCGTTCGAAAACCAATCAGGTTCCGAGAAATCTGCGTTGCAAAAGGTCAGCTATTGCGGTGCGGTGGGCTTGTCCACCAGCCTCTCAACCAGTCGCCTGAGTTCCGAAGGTGTCGTGTGACCGCCGACGATCTCATGGTAACTGATGCCAGCACGTCGCAGCGCTTCCTTTTTGACCGCATCACGTGCTGCTGCTGTGCCTTGGTGATGCGCATGGCCTTGGTATTCGAGCGCATGTCGAGGCAGACAAGTCTCGTCCACAAGAAGAAGGTCCACTCGTTTCGAGTTGATGCAGCTGTAGGCGTCAGCGTTCGCGCTGCGCAAAATTTCGCCCAGTGACACTTGGGCCATCACCTGCCATCCCGGATTGCAGCTGATCACCATGCGATCAAGTTCCTTGAAGACGCGCACTTCACTCCTGTTGAGGAGCGGTTGAATAGTGAAGCTCGCACCCATGACGATCCGCAACTGGTCAGCAGGATCAGTCGGTTTCGGTGGCGCGGAAACAGGCTTCGGGGCAACCCATAGGCCGCTAAGAATGTCGCCCCCTCTGCGCTCTCTCGCCCAGCGCCTGCTATTGCTCTCCCTCCATGCCTGCCTCCGTTTCCTCGATAGGAGACGTTCCAAGGCCATACCAATGAAGACGCCAGCTAACAGAATGCAAATTAGCGAAAGAATTTGCTGCGTTTGCTCACTGAGCTGGAATGGCATGCCGGAAAGCTACCTCCGCGATGCAGATTATTATTCAGCGATGACTTATATCAGTGAAATGGTATGCGCATCGTCGACCTACTGGACGCATCGGACGACCGCCTTTCCACGCGCAGGGGATCGGGGCAATATAGGCCGTTGGTTTCCGCCTTCTGGAACACGGCGATGTTGGAAATCCCGGAAGATCGATGCGAGCGTCATCGCCTCTTCAAGGCGATCGACGATGCCTTCAAGGCCGGCGACTTCGACGGCCTCGGTCTAGCCTTGGGCGGCTCTTCCCGATGGTTCGACGAGCGCATGCCGTTTGAGTTCGGCCTTGGGCATCCGCTGGAATATGCGATCTATTGGAGCCCCGTCAGCTTCATCTCGATCTTGCTGGAGGCGGGCTCGGATCCGAATTATCAGGATCATGGCGGGTTTCCGTCCATCATTGCGGCGCTGTCCACCGATCGCGCCAATAGGCTGGACATCGTGCGGGTGCTGATCGAAGCTGGCGCCGACCCCAACATGCGGGGCGTCAACGACTGGACTCCGCTGCACTATTCGGTGGCCATCCGCAGTGTCGATGCGATCCGCCTGCTTTTGGCGGCGGGCGCCGACCCGGCGCTCGAAACCCGCATCGATGACTACAGGACCGCGATCAAGGAAGCCGAGATTGCCGGCTTTGAAGGCGGTGCTTCCTTGCTGCGCGATGCGATGGCTGGGCGCAACTGACGGACAGTGAGTTGAGGCGCTAAGAAACCAGCAAATGCCAGGCTAGCCTCAAACCTTCTTCAACCCCGCCTTGAAGCGCTTGCCGTTGGCGACATAATGCGCCGCCGAGCCGCGCAACCTTGCCACGGCCGCGTCGTCCAGCACCCTGATCGCCTTGGCGGGCGAGCCGACGATCAGCGAATTGTCCGGGAATTCCTTGCCCTCGGTAACCAGCGCACCGGCGCCGACCAGGCAATTCCTGCCGATTTTCGCGCCGTTCAGCACGATGGCGCCCATGCCGATCAGGCTGTTGTCGCCGATCGTGCAGCCATGCAGCAAGGCGCGGTGGCCGATCGTGCAGCCTTCGCCGATCGTCAGCGGAAAACCGGGATCGGTGTGCATGACCGTATGTTCCTGCACGTTGGTGTCGGCACCGATGACGATGGGCTCATTGTCGCCGCGGATGACGGCGCCGAACCAGAAGCCGGCATTGCGTCCGACCCTGACGTCGCCGATCAGCGTCGCATCGGGCGCGATCCAGTTCGAGTCCGCATCGGCGAAGCTGGGCTCTGTTCCATCGATCGCATAAAGCGGCATTTCTGGTCTCCGAATCGTCTCAGCCTGGCAGCTCGGACCCTAGGAGACGGACCGACCATGAGGCAATGGCAAGCACGACGACGCCCAGCGCCAAGGTCCACGCAATTGCCGTGCAGCCGCAGGACATCAGCGCCAACGTTGAAATGCGGCGCTGACGCCGGGCATCGATGGCGTCGTTGACCAGCATGAACGGTCCCGCACAGGCCGTGGCGAGCAGCGAGCGCAAGACATGTGACGGCGACACATAGGGTTCGGTGAAGGCGACCTTGCGGCCCGACACCAGTTCCATGGCCGATCCGGCCAGCCCGCAGGCCGTCAACCCGACGGCAAAAGCAAAGAGTGTGAGTTCCAGCGGTCCCATCTTAACTTTCCGTTTACCATGAAATTGCACAGTCGTTCCATGCAGGCTGCAAGAGCCATGCCGTGCGATGTGTGCCGCCCGGGGACACTGGAGGCGGACGGGCGGCCCGAGATCCGAGGACTGAGATGAAGCAGGCAGCGCTCGCCAACGAACTCACCGTGGTCGATTCCACGCTGATGAAGCGGGTGCTCTACGGGTTCGCGGCGCTCGCCCTGTTGTCGGTGGCGATCAGCCTTGCCGGCAAATGGTTCGGCCATTCGATCGCCATGGCCGGATACACCGACGACGCAACGGCCCACCAGGTGGTGATCGGCAACAATGTCATCACGGTCCCGGCCAATGCCATCCGTTTCGCCCAGGCCCGGCGCGACGGCATCGCCTCGCGGCTCGACCTCTATCTGCGCTATCCCCAGATGGACGGCTACAGCGAGGCCGCGCGGGATGATTTCAACCATACGGGAACAGCCAAAAGCATCGTCTTCCTGTCCTTCGAACAGCAGATGATGTCGCGTGACATGAGCGGCCGCTTCGCGCCGATCTACAGCGCGCTGATCACCCGACCCGGCACTGCCGGGTCGGGTGATCAGCGCGCTGTAGATC
>NZ_RZRP01000764.1:0-3026 GCF_003997795.1 Mesorhizobium sp. M7A.F.Ca.US.005.03.2.1
GTCCCAGAGCGCAAAGGCGAAATCGCCATTGAGCGCGGAGACGCAATCCTCCCCCATCTCGTCATAGAGATGCAGGATTACTTCGGTGTCGCTGGTTGTCCGGAAATGGCGGCCTTTCGCGCGAAGCTGCTCGCGCAATTCCACATAGTTGAAGATCTCGCCGTTGAAGGCGATCGTCAGATCGCCCGTCGCATCGGACATCGGCTGCTGGCCGTCCCCGAGACCGACGATGGACAGCCGCGCATGGCCGAGGCCGGCCGCCTTTGTGGTGAAGAACCCCTGCTCATCGGGGCCGCGATGGGCAATGGCAGCCGTCATCCTTTCAAGGAGCGCCCTCCCATCCCGGACAGTGCCGAAATAGCCGCTAAAACCGCACATGCCGAGATATTTCCAAGTCCACCAGCGCGGCCCGGACTATAGACGCCAAGATATCGGTAGGTGTTAAATATTTGGGACTATTCATGAGAATGGTAAATTTTGAGCGGCCGCCGACGGCTGATTCCTTGCGTCAGCATTGGATCTGCCGCGAGATGAGGGCAATGAAGCTTTTGGCGTCGTGTTCGCATGATGTTCACGGGGTCTGAGGGGCAGGCCCTCATCGCCTTCTGTCGAAGGCTAGGTCTGGGACTTCTCAAGGTCTGTCGTTGTCGGGGAAAGTGGTCCGCGCGGCAGAATGAAATCTACGACGGTTGCCATTGCCGGAATTGAGGCAGGCGTGGCCGCATGCCGCCTTGGCGTAACGGCAAGCGATCTTTACAAGGCAGTACTCGATGTTCTTGACGGCCGCGGAATTTTTTGCGGCTACCCAATCCATGGCCATTCATTCGGACTGGGCTGGGGCGGACCATAGTTAGTGCCAGAGAACAGCTTCAAGGTTGGAGCCGGGATGGCCATCGCCGTCGAGTGCATGGCGGGCCGCGAAGACGTCGGCTATGTCAAGTTCGAGCAAGGTACTTGTCCATGCTGATCGCACCGAGCTCATTTCCACCTGTCCGGCGAGGCTCTGAAGACTGGCCCTCAAACGCATGCCCAAAACACAGCTGGTATTGGTAGCAATCCGAGCGGACCAGGCGAGGCAGCCCCACTGCCGGGTCGAGAGAACCCACTTGGTGAACTCAGGCGTGCGCCTGACATTCCGGGCACCGTGGACACGCGTCAAGTCGAGAGGATACTGCGCGAGCGATATCCAAGTACCTCAGTGTAGAGAAGGTCGCGCGACTGCGCGTTTCTTTCCAGTTTCACATAACGAGCAGATATTGTTGCCGAAGGTTGAACCAGCCGTCGCTGGCACTCATGGGAGTATGGCGGTCCCGAACAGGATGCCGTGACGCCCGACCGTGGTGATCGGGTCCGGCAGCTTCCACATGGCGGGTCTTTCTTCTCGATGCGAGCGATCAGGCGCCAGGCACAATCCCATTGTCCTTCCTCACCTCGCAGCGGTTGCCGGCTGGCGGCAGCAATGCGCCTGATCTCGGACGTTCGGCAAACTTTACCTTCGCCCGAAAGCGGACGGTCTGCCAAAGGTAACATGACTGCGTTGCTGGACGACGGGCCTGATCCAGCAATGACCCCGTATGTCAGGTTCCAACAGTATGGGAGGTTGTCCTGTCGATTATCATTGCCATCGTCCTTCTTACTGCTCACATGCACGCAACTGCGGCGATGAGTTGTCGGACCGGCTGGATCCTATAAAAAGCCGGCCTTTCTGAAGCCGGAGAGGAAGTGCTCGAAGGAAGATGGGTCTGCGAAGGGAAGGCGGGCAAGGTAGCCAAGCGAGAGGTCTGGTTGCAGCCTCAGTGTGGCTTCGACTGCGACATGCGCGTTTTCCATCTCGCCTAGATGGGCGTAGGCCGCCGCGAGAAAGGCATGGATGAAGAACTGGTCGCCGGCCTTCCGATAAGCGTCGATGGCGTCGGCATATCGGCCGAGCAGGAAGAGCGCGCTTCCCTTCACCTCCCAGAACCAGACCGGGGGCAACGGGTCGAGCAGTATGGCCCTTTCGAGGACCGCCAAGGACTGCTGAGGCTGGCCGCCGTAGTTGAGCCAGCTTGCATAGTCTCCGGCAATGTTGACGTCGTGCGGATTGAGCGAACGGGCCTGCTGGAAATGCAGTCCGGCATCCCCATGCTGGCGCATATGTACAAGCACGAGACCCATGCTCTGGTTGCAGATGCCGTCATTCCGGTCGAGCAGGAGCGCTGTGCGCGCAGACCGCAAGGCACTTTGCAGCGTACGAGGATCGCGGTCGTACCAGAATCGCGCAACCAGGCACTGCGCTAGATAGGCATGACCTTGAGCAAAAGTCGGATCGAGTTCGGCGCTCCGGGTAAACATGGATTCGCCCTTGTCCATTTCATACTGATGGTAGTGCGCGCGACCCTGCAAGTAGTAGTCGTAGGCGGCCCAATCGGCCGGCGGCGTTCGCCGCGAGCGGCTAGTCGCATCTGCCTCGGCGGCGCCTTGGACGGTTGAAGCCACGAGTGCCGCCACCTCCTCCTGAACCGAAAAGATGTCCTCAAGCGCCCTGTCGTAGCGTTGAGCCCACAAATGGAAGCCGCTGGCGCCGTCGATCAGCTGCGCCGTGATCCGGATACGGCTCCCGAGCCGTCGCACGCTGCCCTCGACGAGGTAGCGCGCGCCGAGTTGCCGGTGGACTTCCGCGCCCTCCGGCGCTGGCCCACGAAACTGAAAAGATGAATTACGCGCGATCACCACGAGCGACCGGTATCGCGCCAGTTCAGTGATGATATCTTCGGTGATGCCGTCGCTCAGATAATGCTGGTCCTGATCGCCGCTCAAATTGGCGAAGGGCAGCACGGCAATGGTGGGTTTGCCGGACGGCGCGATTGGTCGCTGCACTGAACCTTCCACGCGCTCGACAGGCGCGGTGAAGCGGTAGCCGACGCGAGGCACGGTGGCGATCCAGTCGCCACCTTGGTCGGTGGGGCCGAGCGCCTTCCTCAGCGTCGCAATCTGGACGGTGAGATTGCTTTCCTCGACCGCCCGGCCCGGCCAGGCAGCGTCCA
>NZ_RZRP01000765.1:0-3024 GCF_003997795.1 Mesorhizobium sp. M7A.F.Ca.US.005.03.2.1
CTACATCTCCTCGTTGTGCTCGACGCACTCCGGACAAGTAACCTCATGGGCGCGGCATGCAGGATTAACCGAGCCCAGCCGGTCATGAGTGCGGCCTTGCCGGGTCGGGCGATAGGCAGTCATGCCCTGCCCTTCCTGCGGGTCAAGCACTCCGAAAAAACATTTCCCCCATAAATGCTAGATCTTCCGTTGCCTTTTCGCGTCACAGGCCGTCAAACGCCCGGCCGTTCACAACAGTGATCCGGCAAGTGTTTGGCTGCGCGAGACGATGCTGCAGGGAGTCGTCCTGCATGGCACTTCGCTATGATGCTGCGGTGCCGTCTAACGGCGCCTCGTGCTTGAACGCACTGAACGGCCACCGCGATCAAAATCGATGGTTCGAGGACCGTTGATCATCACCCCGCCAGCCTCGATCTTGTTTGCCGCCACGAGAGCGACACAGAGACTGCTGGTGAAGATGCCCGCCTGCCCGCTATGTTCCGGATGGTTGACCATCCCGGATGGACCCATCGAGGGTGTCAAGGCGAGCATGAGCACAGGCGCGAACAGTTCACGGGCAGGCGCGACGGTGGCCGCAAAGCAACGTCGCGCCAGCATGCGATCTCAGCAGGATCGGCACCATCCTGTCAGGGAGCAATGCGAGTGGCTGGCTTAGCCGCTGCGACGCTGCCCGGCATCGCGTTCAATTGATCTGGCGCCTTAAATGCAGGAAGGCTTCGCGGCCGGTACGAGGCGCATCCCTCCTCCGAAGCAGCACGCCCAAGTATCATCACAAGCCCCGAGCGCCCGCGTTCGGCGATGTCCAATTTCCGACAATGTCGGAATACAGTCAGATCTGCTGGATTGACTTTAAATGGTTTTCTCATTTGGCACAGCGCATGCTGGTTATCCGGAAACACGTGACCGACCAACAAGAAGTCGCATGACACAACCGAAGCCATCCATGTCTGACGGGCTGCCCAGGATACCTACTGCGACCGCGCTTGCCCGGTGACGACCGCTCCGGCTCCGCCCGTTACCGACGAGGCAAAGTGACGGATTTCCTGCGTTTCAACGACATGGAGGTGGTTGTCATTCCCGCTGGGGGACAGACTCGGCCTGTTCAAGGCATTGCGCGAAGGCGGCAAGATGACGGCCACCCGTGCGCGAACTCAAGGAGCGCAGCCTGTATCGTGTATCAGGCAAATAGGCCGTCGGTCAGTGACCTTGACACAGGGGACATGCGCAAGGTCCTGAAGTTTGATGCAGCGATAGAAGGGTGCCAATGACAACAATAGCTTACAGGAACGGAACCATGGCTGGCGACGGCCGAGCCTTGGGTTTTGACTCAGTATCCGTCGGTGAGAAAACGAAGGTGTTTCGCTTATGCGACGGCACACTCATCGGCGTTTCCTCTTCGTCCTTGGGTATTCCAAAGGCCGTTCGAGACTGGGTTGAGAAGGGCATGGATGTTTCTGATATTCCTGTGCCGCGCAACGACGACAATTTTGAATTTGAGGCGCTGATAGTGCGCAAAAATGGGGAAGCCGTATTGTTGGACGGCAATTGGCTGCCAAGTGATCCCGTGAAAGGTGAATATTATGCCATCGGGAGCGGCAAGCAGTATGCTTTGGCCGCGCTGGTTTTGGGCAAGTCAGCTAAGGAAAGCGTCGAAGTTGCCGCGAAACTCGACGTTTGGACTGGTGGCACAGTCACTGCCATAACTCACTAAACCCGCCTTTCGGCGGGAGTGTGACAGTGCGAGCGTGGAAGTAGGGCGCCACCCCGGGGCACGTCGAGCCCTGTCATGTGAGCTGGTCCATAAGCGCGCGAAAGCGTCCAGTTGTGGCCAAAAGCACGATTTGCGACAGAACCGGCCCGCTTCTATGAGTATGGGCCGCTTTTTGCGGCCAGCGTGCTTGCCATCCTGCCGCCAGTGGCCGTCGCCTTCTTCTTCCAAGGTTACCTCGTCATGAAGTAGAGCACCACGATCTTGTCGGAGAGATCGGAAGGCGGACGGCCCTTCCGTCCGCGTCGGCCAGTTCGAAAGGCGGCGCGGCCTGCTCGTCGATCGCCTGGAAGAACCTCTCCGCGCTGTCCCTCATCTTGTCGAGATCGGCGCCCGGATGGTGGGCCAGCGCGGAGGTCCCGAGGATCAGCGCCAGAAATTGAATCGCAAGCGACGGTTTCGCTTTCATGGACAATGCATTCCGGTTGGGGGCGTTCGAGGGCTCCGCGGCTAGGATTGGTCTCACTGTGTCTGCTCCCGCTCCCGGCGGCTCATCTGCCTGATAGGCGCGTTCCCGCTCGGGCCATGTGCTTTTGATGAAGGCCAGAACGGCCCGGATCTCCTCGTCGGTGAGGACATTCCCGAAGCCCGGCATGTCGCTCTGGTAGCCGCCGCCGACGACCGCGGCCGGTCCCGGCGCCGGCATGCGTCCCGAAGGCAGCGGGCTTTCCAATCGCGCTGACCTTCGCCTGGCTAAAACCGTCTTGCCTAGCGCTATCGCCGCGGCCGGGGCGCGGCCATCCGGTTGGCGAGCCAAGGCAATGTCCAGACCAATCCGAGGCCTGCCGCGGCCACGCATCGATAAGAGGACCGACGCCCTTCTCCTTTGCCGCCGCTGGAGAACAGGTATTTGATCAGCGCGGCCGTCCCGAGGACGAGCACGACGACGACAAGCAGCCACACCAGGCCCGTGCCGAACATCATCATGCCGCTCATGCATTCCATCATCGAAGCCTCCTATTCCGTGGCGTAGATGCCGCCGGTCGCGTCAGACTTTCGGATTTCGAGAATCTCGAAGGGCGCTTCCTTCGTGCCACTCATGCCGGGGGAGCCCATCGGCATGCCGGGCAGCGTCATGCCCTTTGATGTCGGGCCGCTCGGTCAAGAGCTTGTTGACCGTGCCGACCGGCACATGGCCGCTCACCACATAGCCGTCGATGAACGAGAGAAGGCAGCCATCGGCTTCCGGCGGAATGCCCTCTTCGCGGCTCATGGCGAAAAGGTCGTGAGTCGGCCTTGACGGTGATTCCTGGAAG
>NZ_RZRP01000766.1:0-3023 GCF_003997795.1 Mesorhizobium sp. M7A.F.Ca.US.005.03.2.1
GTTCAGGATGTCCCGGACCGATCCGGGACATCCTGAACACCGGATGCAGCTAGCGAATGGACATTTCGCGGGCGATGCGGGGGAAGTCGGCCGGCTTGATCCCTATGTCGGCGCGGTCGGCATTGCTCATCGAATGAAGCAGCGCGAGCGCCGAGCGGTATCTCAGATGTTCCTGTGGCCGAGGCCGGGCGAACATTTCAGTGAAGAAACCCATGATTCAAGCCCCAAATTGGTCCTCCACGGCTGCCAATATAGGTGAATCGTGACAATTGTGCAGTGCAGCATTTGCATACCTGCCATGTCTTGGCGATTTTTTTCGCCATTTTCCGCAACCGGGTGAAACTTTTGCTGACGCGCATCGTAGCCTCGAATGCTGGCTGCATGGCTGCCACGAGGCGACGGCTAAATTCATTGAGATCGGTGCCATGCATTTTTAACGAGCCGGTTCTATGCTTCGATACCCGAATGGTCGGGCGAGGGGGAGGCTGACATCGCTACTGGCGCCAAGCGGGATTTCGCTTCGTTGCTCGACGACCTCTTCATCGCCCCCGACAAGAATGGCGAGGACGTAGAGGCCGGCGCTCGTCCATCCATCCCGTTCGACTATCTTTCGGTGGCCGATGAGCTCCATTCCGGTCGCATCAAGGTTTCCGCTGCCGAATATCGCGAGGCAGGCGCGGATCTGGCGACCGAATTCGCCGCTTTGCTCGATCATGCCAAGCTGGCTCTCGCCGGCGAAGAGCCAAAGCCCGAGGAAAAACTGCCGCCGATCGATCCCGAAGCCATCGCCGTCGAACTCGGCCTCAATCAGCCCAAGCAGGTCGCCGATTTCGGCCGTATGCGCCGCAGCTTTGCCTTTGCCAACCATCCCGACCGCGTCGCCCCACATTTGCGCCAGCGCGCCATGATCCGCATGCAAGTGGCCAACATGCTGATCGACGAGGCCAAGCGTCGTGCACTGGCCGGTGCTCGCCGCTAACCCGGCTGGTTCACGCAAAAGTCGGCCTGGCGAGGCTTGGAGAGCGGCTCTGCTTTGCCTATAGATGCGGCTCCTCCGCGCAGTCGCGCCAGCCTTCCTCCGGAGCCGAATCCATGCACAAACGCCGTCTCGGTCGGACTGATCTTCTTGTTACCCAGATCTGCCTGGGCTCCATGACCTGGGGCCAGCAGAACACCGAGGCCGAAGGCCACGCCCAGATGGACCTGGCTTTCTCGCGCGGCGTCAATTTCATCGACACTGCCGAGCTCTATCCGATCCCGCCCAAGGCGGAGACGCAGGGGCGGACCGAAAAGATCATCGGCAGCTGGATGAAGGCCAAGGGCAACCGCGACAAGGTGATCTTGGCCTCGAAGGTCGTCGGCCGCACGGCCAACAGCTGGTTTCGCGGCGACAGGCCGTCGCAACTGGTGCGCGCCGATATCTTTGACGCCATCGACAAGTCGCTGGCCAAGCTCGGCACCGACTACATCGACCTCTATCAGATCCACTGGCCGGAGCGGGATATCCCCTGGGGCGCCAACCCGACGCGCGTCGGCGCCGTGTCGCCACGCGCCGATTCCGTCGGCGCACCGGCCGGCGAAACGCCGATCGCCGAGACGCTTGCCGTGTTTGACGAATTGGTGAAGGCAGGAAAGATCCGGCATTTCGGCCTGTCGAACGAGAGTTCCTGGGGCGTGATGCGGTTCCTTGCCGAAGCCGACCAGGGTATCGGCCCGCGCGTCGCGTCGATCCAGAACGCCTATAATCTCGTCAACCGCACCTTCGAGGTGAATCTCGCCGAGGTCTGCGAGCGCGAGCAGGTGTCGCTGCTGCCCTATTCGCCGCTGGCGCAGGGCTATCTCACCGGCAAGTACGACCACGGCGCGCGGCCTCAGGGCTCGCGCACGCAGCTGTTCAATCGCGGCCAGCGCTACGAGACGCCAGGTGCCGCCGAGGCACAACTCGAATACAATGAGCTGGCGCGCTCCTTTGGCCTGGAGCCGGCACTGTTTGCCAACGCCTTTGTCTCGAGCCGGCCGTTCGTGACCTCGAACATCGTCGGCGCGACGACCGTTGCGCAGCTCGATATGGCGCTGTCTTCCGTCGACGTCGTCTGGACCGACGAAATGCAGAAGGCGGTGGATGCGATCCACCAGCGGGTCGGCAATCCCTGTCCTTGAACGGGGATTGCTGGCCGAATATCCAACGATTACAATGGGAGAAGGGCGGCAATGAATTTTCCGATCGAGGCTATCCGGGGAAAATTTCCCGCTCTCTCTCTGACCGACAAGGGCCGCCGCCGCATCTATCTCGACAACCCTGCCGGCACGCAGGTGCCACAGGCAGTGGCGGATGCGGTATCGCGCTGTCTCTTGACCACCAATGCGAACCTTGGCGGCTACTTCGAAACGACGATTGCCGCGCAGGCCGTCGTCGATGAGGCACATGAGGCCATGGCCGATTTCCTCGGCGCCGCAAGTCCTGAGGAAATCATCATCGGCGCCAACATGACGACGCTGACCTACCACATCTCGCGCACGCTCGGCCGCACGATGCAGCCCGGTGACGAGATCATTCTCACCCGCATGGACCATGAGGGCAACGTCTCGCCCTGGCTGCAACTGGCCGAGGATCACGGCCTCGTCGTGCGCTGGCTGCCGTTCGACGAAACCAGCTGGCAGGTCGAGGAGGCGACGCTGGCTGGCTTGCTTTCGGAGAAGACACGGCTGGTCGCGTTGAACTACGCCAGCAATTTGACCGGTTCGATCAACCGGGTGAAGGCGCTGACTGCGATAGCCAGGAATGCCGGTGCGCTGGTCTATGTCGATGCCGTCCAATTCGCGCCGCACGGCCTGATCGACGTGCAGGAGCTCGGCTGCGATTTTTTGATCTGCTCGGCCTACAAATTCTTCGGACCGCATATGGGCATATTGTGGGGCCGCCGTGATGTCATCGAGACGCTGGAGCCCTACAAATGCCGGTGCTCTTCCAACGGTCTGCCGGAGCGGTTCGAACTCGGCACGCCGCAGATCGAGCTGATGGC
>NZ_RZRP01000767.1:0-3019 GCF_003997795.1 Mesorhizobium sp. M7A.F.Ca.US.005.03.2.1
TTCGATCATGGCGGCCTCAAATCCGGACAACGGGTTCTCATCCATGGCGGCGCCGGCGGCGTCGGTCATCTGGCGATCCAGCTGGCCAAGGCCGTGGGCGCGTGCGTCGCGACAACCGTTTCCGCCGAGGACGTCGTTTTCGTCCGTGAGCTTGGCGCCGATCAGACGGTCGACTACAAGAATCAGCGTTTCGAAGAGGTCGTCGATGCGGTCGACCTGGTGTTCGATCTTGTCGCGGGCGACACGCAGGAGCGCTCCTGGGAGGTGCTCAAGCCTGGCGGGACGCTCGTTTCCACGCTTTCCCAACCGTCGCAGGAAAAGGCAAACTTGCGTCGGGCGCGTGGCGTCTCCTACCTGGCCGAGCCGAATGCGGCGCATCTTGCCGAGATCGGCCGCCTCATCGAGGCCGGCAAGGTCACCCCCTTCGTGCAAGCCACCTACCCTCTTGGAGAGGTCGCCAAAGCGGAAGAACGGCTGGAAAATGAGCATGTGCGTGGCAAGATCGTGCTTGAGGTTTCCGCCTAGCGCGAGTTGATGCTCCTGCCCTCTCGAACGGGTTATCCGATCCGCGCCTTGCCGTCGCTGTCCGGCACGTTTGGAAACAGCACCTTCAGCTTGTGTTCCGCGCTTGCCCAACTGCGCCTGTGATGTTGCCACAGGCACCAGTTGCTCACCGCAAAAGCTAGAATGCCGACAGTCACGGCGAGACTGGCCGTCGAGCCAACGACGACCTTGAGCATCACGCCGGCAAAGACACCGGCGATGGCACCGTTGACGACATTCACCATCCCTGCGGTTCCGGCGAACGCTTGCCAGGGCCTTGGCTTGAGGCCGACATCGGCCAGCAGAGCCGTTTGGTTGTCATGGGTGGAGTGAACCAGATAGCGCGCCATCGAAGGGGTGAGCTCGGTGTAGCAGTGCCTGATGCGTGCCATGCCGCGGGCGTGGACCATGTCTTCGATGGCCACCTGCACAGCCCTGACGAATGTCACCAGCCCAATGAAGTAGAGGCACGGCAACAGGATCAGGCTGAACAGCATGAAAGGAAGCCCCATCCTCGTCACCTGGGCCACGAAAGCAAGGGCGATCGTGGCGCTGGATACCGAAGTCAGGAACAAATTTGCGCGCTGATTCGCCTCCTGAATAGTCGCCGCCCTGGCGGTCCCCAGCACCAAATGCTCCGTCGTCATCATCTGCAGGAGTTGCTGTCGGTTCTCGCCTTCATTGGTTTTTGTCTTCCTTGCAGGCATCGCAAAAAATCCGTTCAGGACGCGCTCCCCCAACCAGCTCCTCAAAGCCGCCCACCAGGAACGAACTGCTTCGGAAGGGGTTCCGGCGCAACCAAGACCGCTACCGTGGATCCCGGGGCAGAGCCGGATCACAGGCCGAGCCAATTTTGTCGACAGATAGCGAAACGATTGTCCCTGAGCATCGTTTCGAAACCAGACATGAATTTGATGAGGAGGCGATGATGAGCGCTACCGGTTTGGATGTCTTTGACAGGACGCTGCAGACAACCAACATCTGGCTCGACGAGATCATGGACGATCATGGTCCGGATCGGCGAATTGCATGGCACATATTGGGCGCGGTCCTGCGGACCGTAAGGGACAGGCTGCAGATCGGGCTTGCGGCCAAACTTGGGGCGGAACTGCCGCTCCTGGTGCGCGGCGCCTATTACGACCACTACCGGCCCGCAGCCGAGCCGGACAAAACGCGCTCCCTGGAAAACTTCTCGCAGCACATCGGCGAGGAATTGAAATCGATCCGCCCCGTCGATCCCGAGGATGCAGCACGCTCGGTATTCCGAGTTCTTGCACGGCATATTGATCTTGGCCAATCGGCTAAGGTGCGCGATGCGCTGCCGAAGGAAATCCAGGCGCTCTGGCCTGAAAGCCTCGGTGTCAAATAGAGATGGTACGAATCTGACGGCTCCCCGGACAGCCAGGCCGAGGCTGGCGCCCCTGTCGGGCGTCAGTCCCGCAAACGGTTGGCGGCATGATCCTGATGCTGCTCGGTCGCAACCTGCCTGGAGTCCAAACCGCGTTCTTTGGAATGCTGTGCCTTGTCGCGATTGGACAGAACCTTGTTTTCTTCGAGCTTGTCTTTTGGCGTCACGGTCATGGCGCCTGTGCCGGAACCCTTTCCTTGTGAACCTGCTCCGATGTGCTTCTTGCTGCCGCGTGCCATGGGCTGCCTCCAATCTATGACGAATGTTCCAGGAGCGTTGCTGGTCCGTGACGCGCTTTAGTCGTCGGCACGGTTCTTGTGATGGGCGCTTTCCTGATTCTTGCCGCGAAGCATGTTGCGGTCGTCTGGATCGACGAGGTCCGGTGTGTCCGCTCCCTTGCGCAGTGCTTCGCGTTCCGCCGCTGATCGTTTCAGATCCGCCTCGGCATCAAAATCCTTGCCGGCGTTCTTTGTGTTTTCCCGCTCTTCAATGATGCGAATTTGTTGATCGTGGGTTTTGCGTCCAGTCATCGCTTTCCTCCGGCGTGTTCGTGTCGGCGCCCGAAAGTGGTGCGTCGCCGACCGTCTCTAAGGTCGGTTACGGCGTTTGCCTGGCCGAGCCTGCCTTCGTGCTGATAATGGCAAGGTGACGGGATCGTTCCGAAAGGCGTTGAAAAGCTTCTCGCCAGATGGCTCGGCTCGGCCCGGCGCTCACATTGACGCAGGCTCCGGCTGGCGCCCGCCCTTGTGAACCGCAGCGTCCTTTGAACGCTCGGCAACCGCCGGGCTGGTGCCGGATGCCTTTGCCGTCGCGGCACTCGGCTCCGCGCAGAAATCGATGACAGCCTGGATGAACTCTGCCGGATATTCGATGTTCGACAGATGGACCGCAGGCAGCACAACCAGCTTCGCGCCGGGCACCGTCGCGGCGATCAGCTCGCTGTGGCTGGCTGCCGTCACCGTGTCGTGCCGACCGGCGATCACCAGCGTCGGCCGGGGTATCAGTGCCACGGTGCGGCGAAGGTCCGCGTCGCGAACCGCCGCGGACAGACCCGCCAGGCCCTGCCGG
>NZ_RZRP01000768.1:0-3009 GCF_003997795.1 Mesorhizobium sp. M7A.F.Ca.US.005.03.2.1
ATGCTGAGATTGGGCAGCAGGCTGAGTTCCTGGAAAGCCGTAGCCACGCCCTGCGCCCGTGCATCGACGATGCCGTGCGGCGTATAGGGCTTGCCGAAAACCGACATCGACCCGCTGTCGAGCTTCACCACGCCGCTGAGAATCTTCACCAAGGTCGACTTGCCGGCGCCGTTCTCGCCCAGCAGCGCATGGACTTCTCCCGGACGCAGGTCGATGGAAACGGAATCGAGCGCGACGGTAGGCCCGTAGGACTTCGCAATGCTGGCGATGCGGACGGCTAGCCGCGTCTCGTCGGTGCTCATGCCTCCTCCCAAGGTTAGGCCTCAAGCGGTGAGAACGTTCTCTGAGAACGTTCTCACCGTTCCACAAAGCGATATTCGTTGTCAACCGGGATTTGACGCCGCGTCTTCGCTATTGACGTATAGCTGAAGCAGGCCTACTGGTACACATACCGGACCACAAGACCTGTTAGGGTGCAAGGACGGATGGATCTACGAGCAATCCTAACCGACGACAACGGCGCGCTGAGCGGGGTGCCGAAGCGGTCGATGAAGGACTTCGTCGTCCAGAAGATCGCCACGTTCATTGCGACTGGTGTGCTTGACGTGGGCGATCCACTTCCAAGCGAGCGTGAGCTTGCGGCCGCTTTGTCCGTCAGCCGCGAGACGGTGCGCGGTGCGATCCTGATCCTTTCGACGAAGGGCATCGTTTCCGTTACGCAGGGGACTCGGACCGTAGTCGCCTCTACAGAAGTCGGGGAACTCGCAGTTCAATCGGCTCGCTATCGCGATATCTCCGGATACAGTCTCGACGATGTCCATGAGGCTCGGCTGCTGATTGAAGAGCAGGTGGCGCGGGCCGCCGCTGACCGGGTCGAAGCGGCGACGCTGGAGACTCTGGCCAGATCGATCGAAGCGCAGGAGGCGGCAATCGATGATCCTGTCCGCTTCCTCATTTGCGATCGCGAGTTTCACACGACCATCTATCGAGCTGGCGGCAATGGCGCTTTGGCGGATATTGCCTCGGATCTCTATTCCTACCTTCTCGACCATCGACGGCGCGCGGTTGCTCAGCCAACGAGCATCGCGACGAGCATAGCCGATCACCGCGCCATTTTTGCGGGGCTCGAGGCGCGCGATCCTGACGCGGCGGCAAGAGCGTTCGCTGTCCATGAAACACGCATCTACACCACGACCAGGCAGCTTCTGACGAAGTCCGCCCGGAAGCGATGAGGACGGTATTGCCGAACGACCATGCAGCACAACAGGGAGGATTTACAATGCTGACCAGACGCCTTTTTGCCACCGCAGCCCTAGCGGGCATTGTCACGCTCACCGGCATTGCCGGCTCGATGACCACCGCTTTCGCCCAGTCCAAAGAGTTGGTTTATTTGACCCCAGGCCTTGACCTTGCCTTCTGGCGATACCTCTCCAAGGGCATCGAGAATGTCGCGACGAAGGGTGGATATACCTATCAGGCTCTGGATTCCGGCAACAACGCCCAGACGCAGCTTAAAAATGCCAAGGACGCGATCGCTCGCGGCGTGGCTGGCATAATTATTTCTCCAACCGACAGCTCAACCGCGCCGGCCGTGCTCGATCTCGCCAAGCAAGCAAATATCCCCGTGGTCATCGCCGACATCGGTACCGACAGCGGTGACTATGTGTCCTTCATCATCTCTGACAATTATCAGGGCGCAAACGGCGTCGGCAAAGCGCTGGCCGAGGCGATGAAAGCCGCAGGCAAGCAAGATGGCAGCGTGGGAATCGTCGGCATCAGCCAGGCCCGTCTCAACGGTCAGGCGCGGACGAAGGGCTTCAAGGACGCGATGACAGCGGCTGGCATCACCAAGGAAGCCGGGCTGCAGCAGATGCAGACCTACACCGCTGACGAAACCTTCAAGTTCACGCAGGATATGACAACCGCGCATCCGGACATGAAGGGGCTGTTCGTTCAGACCGACGGCCCGACGCTCGGCGCCTTGCAGGCGATCAAGGCGGCACGCCTCACCGGTGACGTACTGGTTGCCGGTTTCGACGGGGTGCCGGAATTCGTACCACTGCTCCAGTCGGGCGAACTGGTGGTTTCTGGCATGCAGCAGCCGTATCTGATGGGCCAAGAATCGGGGCGCGCGATGGTCGACCATCTCGGCGGCAAAACTCCAGAAAAGAAGATCCTCGTACCGATCAAGATCGTGACCAGCAAGAACATCGAACAGGAGCTTCCAACCATCAAGGAAACGGTCTTCGCCAACGAGATGTAATCGAGAGTTTAGCCGACTTATACTGTTCGGGGGACGCGCCCTCCCCGCACAGTTCAATCATGTTCTCTTGGAGTGTACCCGCGGATGGTAGAGAGCAGTAAGGCTAGCGAGCCACTTCTCGTGGCTCGTGGCATCACCCGCCTGTTTGGGACCGCCTACGCGCTCAGCAACGCATCGATAGCGCTCTGCCGGCACGAGATCTGTGGATTGATTGGCGCAAACGGTGCGGGCAAGTCGACGCTGTCGCGGATCGTTTGCGGCCACTTGCGGCCTTCGTCGGGCGAGATATTGTTTAAGGGCGCTCCTTTGATTGCGGGCTCCGCGCGTGATGCGCTGCGCTCCGGCATAGCGCTCGTCGCACAGGAAACCAGCCTGGCGCCCGACATGAACGTGCTGGAGAACATCTTCTTGCCCAGCTATGCGATGCCCGGACGCCTGTCTTTCAGCCAATTGCGGCACAAGGCGCAGGCCCTCCTGTCGGAACTCGGTCACGACCACATGCTGCCACTCGACATCGAGGTGCGGCGGCTCTCGGCGGCGCAACGGCAACTCGTCGAAATAGCGAAGGCGCTGGCCTTAAACGCCGATCTCGTCATCTTCGACGAGCCGACCGCCTCGCTGTCGCCGATCGAGGTTGACCGGCTGTTCGACATCATGACGCGGCTGAAAAACAGTGGCAAGGCACTCGCTTTCGTCTCCCATCGGCTTGAGGAAGTGTTCGCAATCACCGATCGCGTCACGATCCT
>NZ_RZRP01000769.1:0-3006 GCF_003997795.1 Mesorhizobium sp. M7A.F.Ca.US.005.03.2.1
TGAACAGCCTCGCCATCGGCGCCATCGCCGCCACGGGTGCGACGCTGTGCGGCATCACCGTGTCCTACATGGACCTCTACGGCCGCTCGCCGCTGGCCGCCACCATCAGCGCCATCGCACGGCTGCCGATCCTGATCCCGGGCGTCATCGTCGGCATATCGCTGCTGATCCTCATCAACCTCGTTGGTCTGGGGCCATCGCGCGTCGCCATCGTTCTCGGCCATATATTGGTGGCGCTGCCGACGACCGTGGTGATCATGCGCAGCCGCTTCGCCGCCATCCCGAAAACCATTCGCGAGGCGGCACTCGATCTCGGCGCCTCCGACTGGACGACCTTCCGGCGGGTCATGCTGCCGCTCAGCCTGCCGGCCATCGTCTCGGCATTCATGCTGGCCTTCCTGATCTCCTTCGACGAATTCATCGTCGTGTTCTTCCTGGCCGGCACCGAGCCGACGCTGCCGCTCTACATCTGGAGCCAGCTGCGTTTTCCCCGGTCGCTGCCGACGGTGATGGCACTGGGCACTTCGATCCTGGCGGTGTCCTTCGTCATCGCTGCAGCAGCTGAAATCCTGCGCCATCGCGGCTTATCCGCCACGGCGCCAAAGCCCGCGGATCCATCACAACCAAAACAAACCAAGAGAGGAGAACTGCAATGGCATTCGACCTGAAATCGATCTCTGCAAAGACTGTTTGCGCTGGATTGACGGCGTTCGCGCTGGCGCTGTCGTCGACCGTCGCTTTCGCCGGCGAAAAGCTGCAATATTTCACCTGGTCGGGCTATGAACTGCCCGACTTCAACAAGAGCTTCCTTGCCGCGCATCCCGATGGCGTCGAGGCCTCGATCTTCGGTGACGACGATGACGCCTTCACCAAGGTCAAGGCCGGCTTCCGACCCGACATTGCGCATCCCTGCTATGACAAGGTGGCGCGCTGGAACAAGGAAGGCCTGCTGCAGCCAATCGACACCAAGCGCATCAAGAACTGGGACTCGATCTTCCCGGTGTTCAAGAACCTGCCAGACCTGCAGGCTGGCGACGGCAAGGTCTGGATGGTGCCGTGGGACTGGGGCAACACCTCGATCCTCTACCGCACCGATCTGGTGAAGAACCCGGAAGCGAGCTGGAACCTTTTGTGGGACAAGCAGTATGCCGGTCGCATGGCGACGATCGACGCGGTGCATGACACGCCTGTCGTGGCGGCGCTGCTCGCCGGCGTCAATCCGTTCGACATGACGCCGGAGCAAATGGACAAGGTGGCCGAGAAGCTGCGCGAGCAGCGCCCGCTGCTCTCCAACTACACCACCGACATGACCTCCGTCGAACAGGCGCTGGCCAGCGGCCAATTGGTCGCCGCCATGACCTGGAACGCGTCGGCCACCTCGCTCAAGAAGCAGGGCGTGCCGGTCGAGTTCATGAAGCCCAAGGAGGGCATGCTGACCTGGGCCTGCGGCTTCGTGATGCTCAAGGACGCCAAGAATGTCGACCTCGCCTATGATTTCATCAACAGCCGGCTGGAGACGGATTCCGGCAAATACCTGATCGAGGCCTACGGCTATGGCAGCTCGACCAGTTCGGCCTTCGCGGCGGTGCCGAAGGAGGAGCTGGAGAAATTGCAGCTGCCGTCCGACCCGGAGGTGATGCTGAAGACCACCATCTTCACCGGACCGATGAAACAGAATGACGACCTCGCCAAGATGTTTGAGAAGGTGAAGGCGGGGGGATAAAGCTCCCCCTTCTCCCCTTGTGGGAGAAGGTGTCGCCGAAGGCGACGGATGAGGGGTGCTCCAGGGAACACCAGCGTCTCACTCCGCTGGAACACCCCTCAACCGTCTCGGCGCTGCGCGCCGATCCACCTTCTCCCACAAGGGGAGAAGGGAAAGCAAACGAGGACTAACGCATGGACATGCTGGATGAAGCGGCTGGGAAGCCGAAGGACGATGCCGACGTTCGCGTCGGCCGGCGCGTGCGGGCGCTGCGGCTGGAGCGCAATTTGTCGCTGGCCGATCTTGCGGCAAAGGCCGGCGTGTCGATCGGTGCATTGAGCCAGATCGAGCGCGGCATGTCCTCGCTGCGCGTCAAGGTGATCTGGCCGCTCGCCGCCGCCCTCGACATCGAGCCGTCGGCGCTGATCGCCGACGGCAACGATGCGGCCAACGATCTCTATTGCGTGCGTGCCGACAAGCGGCGGCAAATCCCGGTGAAATCGGAAGGCATTGCCAAGGCGCTGCTGTCACCGCCGGGCGCGACGCTGACCGGCATGCTGGTGACGGTGGAAGCTGGCGGCGGCACGGCCGAGGCCTATGCGCATGCCGGCCATGAATTCGGCTTCGTGCTGGCCGGTGAGGTCGAACTGGTGGTGGATTCGACGAAATACGGGTTGAAGGCGGGCGACAGCTTTGCCTTCAAGAGCACGCTTTTGCATGCCTTCCGCAATCCGGGCGCCGAGCGGTGCCAGATTCTCTGGGTCAACACCACGAAGCCGTCCGAGGTTCGCGATGGCGCCTGATCCACTCGTCCGGCTGCAGGCGGTCTCGAAGATTTTTCCCGGCGGCATCGTTGGGCTCGACGCTGTCGATCTCGACATTATCAGCGGCGAGTTCATCACGCTGCTCGGGCCGTCGGGCTGCGGCAAGACCACCAGCCTGCGCGTCATCGCCGGTTTCGAAAGCCCGTCGAGCGGCAAGGTGTTGCTCGATGGTCGCGATATCACGGCCCTTCGACCGTTCGACCGGCCGGTCAACACCGTGTTCCAGGACTACGCGCTGTTCCCGCACATGAATGTTGCAGAAAATGTCGGCTTCGGTCTGTCGCTGCGCAAACTGTCTGGAGCCGAACAGGCTAAGCGCACCGGCGAAGCGCTCGACATGGTCGGTCTCGCCGACAAGCTTGGCGCCCGCGTCTCCGAACTGTCGGGCGGCCAGCGCCAACGCGTCGCGCTCGCGCGTGCCATCGTCTGCGAGCCGCGCGTGCTGCTGCTCGACGAGCCGTTGTCGGCGCTCGATGCGCA
>NZ_RZRP01000076.1:0-13185 GCF_003997795.1 Mesorhizobium sp. M7A.F.Ca.US.005.03.2.1
CATATAGAGGGGATGCGCGATAAACGCAAGTGCCGCGGGACCTGTGTGCGGCGTGCGACGATCCGCGCGCTGCCGTCAGCGCTTTATCTTGCCGTTCGGCACCCGCACCCGCCGGAAGACCGCGACGATCTCCTCGCGGCTGCATTCGATGGCGCCGAGCCGCACCGCACGGTCACGCTCGAAGCCGGTTATGTCATAATGCGGCGCCGATGTCTTGGGCGGCCCCTGGTAGGATGAGCGCTTGACGCCAAGATGCGCGGCAAAGCGATGCAACTCGTCGGTGTCGTCGGCCAACAGATGGCACCAGCGATGGCCGGCCCAGTTCCAGATCGCTGCGTCGACATAGGCTGCCATAAAGCTTGCTGTCTGCCTTCCATCCGTCACGACAGTCGGCCACATGGCCCGGCTGATGTCAGTGACGATAGAATGGATTGGGATAGAAAATGAAGCCGCCATTGGCTGCAAGCTCGGCGACGATGTTGGTGACTGTATCCTGCATGCGACGGTGCAGATCGGCAACCGCATCGTCGATCGAGCCCGTATGCTCATGCAAGCCCAGTGCCTCCGGCACCCGGATGTGGGCGCAACGCGGCCCGGCCGGCTGCGGAACGAACCGGTTCATCGTGTCGCGCAGCCCGCCCCGACAATAGTCGTTGCGGATCCGCTTCAGATGTTCGGCGATCTCCTCCTGGCTAATGCGCGGATTGGCGCAGGCCCAGGGTCCGACGCGTTGCAGCCTCTGAACCCTATCGGCGAGCGCGCGGACCTGCCTTTGCCGTTCGGCATCGCCAGTGTTTTCGCGCTGCCAGCGACGCGCCCGCCGCAGAAGCTCGGTGATGTCGGCGACATCAATGTCGGCTGAGATGCTTTTGCCGAGCTGGCGGCTGAGCTCGGTGACCAAAACCCTCTGACGCTGGGCATAGGAAGCGCCTTGGGCGAACGGCATACCGCTGGCAGCTTCATCGCGGGCCAGCAGTGTCGAATAGACATGGTGAATGCGCTGCGGCAGCGTGTCGGTCGCCTGGCGTTCTATTTTGAGGTTTTTCTCGACATAGGCACATTCCTTCGCCAGTGCCGCTTCGACGTTGCCGGTGAAGACAAGCTTCCAGACGACGGGCGCGATCCAGACCTTGAAATTGGGATCCGTGGCCCGACCGCGCTTGAGGGCCTCCAGTCCCATCTCGACGGCACCCGGCAGCAAAGGCGCAACGACATTGGCATGCCAGCCGACGCCGCCTTCGGGATGCAGCAGCACGCCATGGCCTTTCAAGGCCCAGGCGATCGAGTGTTCCTTCGCTGCCCCGCTGTTGCCGGGAATCTGGGCGATCAGATTGTTGGCCAGCCAGAACTTCTGCATCAGCCGGCCAAGGCCGTTGACGACACCATTGGTCGCCCATGAGGCCGTGAGCGGGCTGACCTGCGACACGATTTCCTTGTCGATCATCCAGTCGGTGAAGAACTCGGGATGATTGGGCGTAATGAAGGTCGCCTTCCCTGCCCCGCAATTGGCCTTCAGCCGCTCAAGATCAGCGTCGGGAAAGTCGATATGGCGGACATTTGAGACGCCGCGCAGACCGGCCAGGCGATTGAACGGCAACAGATCCCGAAACCCGGGAATGCCGCGCAGCATGACGATCCGGTTGACGGATGTCATGGCCCTGATCAGTGCCGGGTTGGGCCGCGGCGCGACGAACGTATCGATCCTGCTCAAGCTGATCCCCCTCGCGCCTGGACGCTGGGAAGCAGGTTGGGAGACGATTGCGGCACGTTCAAGTCGTTCGTTACGACCACGCCGTGCCGTGGCAAATCAGCTGCCTAGACAGGCACTATTTGGCGGGACAAGGTTTTGTCTGGTCGAACAGCGACAGGTTGACCAGCTTGCCGGTCATCGAGAAGTCGCCATAGTCCATGACGAGATCGCGGGTGATGCCGTTCTCATGCAGCTTGAAGCTGATACGGTATTCCGGAACCTCTTCGCCGGTCTTGTTGGTGTCGTCGAAATAGGCGATGTCGACCGGCCAGTATTTGTCGGTGGCGAGCTTTGCCAGTGCCGAAGCTTCCGGGTCGGCCTTGTCGGCATCGGTTTTCTTGCCGACAACGACGGTGGTGGTCATCACCTTGTTGGCGTCTTCGGAACCGTCGAACAGGTTGGTTTCGTAAAAATTCTCGCCCTTTTCGGCCTTGCCGATCAGTTCGACCAGATGCTGGGTCGGGAATTGGGTTGTCGCGAGCTCGACGCTGTTCTTTTCAGGCTTGTCGATGTCGACCTTGAGGCCCTTGGTCTCTTTCGTGGCGATGCCCTTGACCTCCTTGTCGAGATTCTGGTCGACGAAGGACTTTGTCACGAACGAAAAGGTCTTGCCCTCGGCATCCTCGAAAGTGGTCGTCTGCTGGTCGGTCAACCTGGTGTTGTCGGCGGTGACGATCTGGGTGACGAAGCGGAATTTCACCGTATAGCCTTCGCAGGCCGAGCCGTTGAACTCATAGACCATGCGGCCGGATATACCCGTGATGCCGGACTGATCGGAAGCCTTTTTCAGGGTAAGATCGTAGACGGCGCGGTGGGCTTGCAGCGCCGGCGCTGCGAAGACAGGGCCTATCGAGAATATCCCCGACAACAGGACGGCATGGAATGCGAGGCGCGTTGCGCGCATGAGGTACTCCGATCGTCGCGACTGATGGCAGGCCGCAGGGAAAGATGGTCCAGCTTAAAAAAAGTCGTGGCGGAAGCGAGGCAAAAATAGCAATTTCGGCCCGGCCGGCGCGGCGTCACCAAGCAATAGGGAAATACCATGAGTGAAACAATCGAAAAGCGGCTAAGCGATCTGGGTGTGACGCTTCCCGTCGCCGCCGCGCCCGCCGCCAACTACGTGCCCTATTGCAGGACCGGCCATTTGCTGTTCACTGCCGGGCAATTGCCGCTCAAGGACGGCAAGCTGCAGGCGAGCGGGCTGCTCGGCCGCGACGTCGACACGGCAGGCGGCAAGGACGCGGCAAAATACTGCGCGATCAACATCCTGGCGCAGGCCAAGGCAGCACTCGGCGACCTCGAGAAGATCAGCCGTCTGGTGAAGATCACCGTTTTCGTCGCCTCGTCACCCGAGTTCGTCGAGCAGCATCTGGTTGCCAACGGCGCCTCCGATTTCCTGGTCGCCGCCCTTGGCGAGCGCGGCAAGCATGCACGCTCCGCCGTCGGCACGGCCTGCCTGCCGCTTAATGCCGCAGTGGAAATCGAAGCCATCTTCGAAGTCGCATGAGCCAGGGTACAGATATGACCGACCTATCCTGGCTGACCGCCCGGCCCGTTGCCCACCGCGGCTTCCACGACATGAACAAGACGCGCTGGGAAAACACGCTGTCGGCCTTTGCCGCAGCCGCCGAACGCGGCTACGCCATCGAATGCGACGTGCACCTGTCGTCCGACCGCGTTCCCGTCATCATCCATGACGGCGATCTCAAGCGCCTGACCGGCCAGGATGGTTTCGTCTGGCAGCGTACCGCAGCTGAACTCGCGGCGCTCAGGGTCGGTGGCACGGCGGACCATGTGCCGACGCTGCAGGAAGCGCTCGACCTGGTCGATGGCCGCGTGCCACTGGTCGTCGAGCTGAAAGGCACGCCCGGCTATGACGAAGGCCTGGTGGCAAGCGTCGGCAAGATGCTCAAGCGCTACAAGGGCAAGGCGGCGATCATGTCGTTCGACCATTGGCTGGTCCGCGATTTCCCAAAGGACGCGCCGGGTATCCCAGGGGGTCTCACCGCCTACGGCAAGGACGTCGGGTTGATCGAGGCGCATTTCGCCATGCTGGCGCATGAGATCGCCTTCACCTCCTACGCCGCCGGCGACCTGCCAAACCCATTTGTCAGCTTCGTGCGTGAAAGGCTGAAAATGCCTGTTATCACCTGGACGGTGCATGACCAGCCGGCGGTCGACCTGACCTTCAGATATGCCGATCAGATGACGTTCGAAGGGTTCGAACCCGATCTGGTCAAAGTCGCCTGAGTGTCTGAAACGTGACTTGCACCAGGCCGGACGGAGCTTAAATAAGCCTCATGGATCAGGGCGACGAGGGTGACGGACAAACGGCCAATGCGGACTATTCGATCCGCGTCGCCGCCGGCATCGGCGCCTTCACCTGTGATGAATGGAATGGCTTTGCGGGAACTGCGCGCGGCGATTTAGAAACCAGCTACAATCCTTTGGTTTCATTCGCTTTCCTGAGCGCCCTTGAGGATTCCGGATGCGCCGTGCGCCGCACTGGTTGGCAGGGCCACCATCTCAGGCTGGAGGATGGGCGGGGCAGATTGCTGGGCGCGGTGCCCTGTTATCTCAAATCGCACAGCCAGGGCGAATATGTGTTCGACCATGGCTGGTCGGATGCGTTCGAACGCGCCGGTGGCCGCTACTATCCCAAACTGCAAAGTGCCGTGCCGTTCTCCCCGGTCACCGGCCCTCGCCTGCTGGTCACCAGGGGCGAGGACAGTGCCAAGGTGAAGGCCGGTCTCGCTGCGGGCCTGAAGGCGGTGACGCAAAAGCTCGGTGTCTCTTCCGCACATGTCACCTTCGCGCAAGAGAGCGATGTGGAGGTGCTGGAAGCAGCCGGTTTCCTGCACCGCACCGACCAGCAATTCCATTTCTTCAACGAAGGCTTTTCAACCTATGACGACTTCCTCGCCACCCTTGCCTCGCGCAAGCGAAAGGCGATGAAAAAGGAAAGGCGCGAAGCGCTTGCCCCAGGCATCTCAATCGACCGGCTGACCGGCAAGGACCTCACGGAGAAAGCCTGGGACGATTTCTTCGCCTTCTACATGGACACCGGCAGTCGCAAATGGGGCCGGCCCTATCTCAATCGTCAATTCTTCTCGATGATCGGCGAGCGCATGGCCGACGACATCCTCCTGGTGATGGCTAGGCGCAACGGGCGCTATATCGCCGGCGCGATCAATTTCATCGGTTCGGATGCACTTTATGGCCGCAACTGGGGCTGCATCGAGGACCATCCCTTCCTGCATTTCGAGGTCTGCTATCACCAGGCGATCGACTTCGCCATCGAGCGCAAGCTCAAGGTGGTCGAGGCGGGAGCGCAGGGCGAGCACAAGCTGGCGCGCGGCTACCGGCCGGTGACCATGCATTCCGCGCACTACATTGCGCACCCAGGCCTGCGCAACGCCGTCGCCGACTATCTTCGGCGCGAACGGCAGGAGGTGGAGCGGATGAGCGAATATCTGGAAGAGCATACCCCGTTCCGCAAGGATCTCGAGGAGTAGCCCCGGTTGGCCGATTGGGGGGCGACGATTATCTTGCCGAATTTCGACGCCTTCGCTACACGAAGGCACAATCCGGAGCGTTCGCCATGACCGAGGCCGCCTACGATACCGACAACATTTTCGCCAAGATCCTGCGCGGCGAAATTCCCTCGCACCGTGTCTACGAGGATGACGCGGTCATCGCCTTCATGGATGTGATGCCGCAGGGGCCCGGCCATACGCTGGTGGTGCCGAAAGCGCCGTCGCGCAACCTTCTCGATGCCGATCCGTCAATTTTCGGCCATCTCTTGAGCGCCGTTCAGAAAGTGGCGCTGGCGGTGAAAAAGGCCTTCGGCGCCGATGGCGTCACCGTCATGCAGTTCAATGAGCCGGCCTCGGGGCAGACCGTCTATCATCTGCATGTGCATGTCATTCCGCGCTTCGACGGCATCCCGCTGAAGCCGCACACGGGCGAGATGGAGAAGCCGGAGATTCTGGTCGGGAACGCCGAAAAGATACGGACTGCACTCAAAAATTGAGAGCGGGAGGTCCGCCAATGATGTGGTGGACCTGGTCGAGAATATCGGACTAACAAGCGCCGTTCAGTCCAGAAGCCGATTCTAATGCCCGGCCGTGCCCAGTGCCGACTCAACCGTTTGCAACTCTAATCGTCTGATTAGGAAATATCGAACCATCTCACGGTAAAATGCTAACGCGTGGCGAGCTGTGGGGCTTCAAAACCATGGAACATTCGGTTGCGGCATCGGCCCCACTGGCGGGGGCAATTGTCGAGCGTGCTTTTCTTGGCATCTTGGCGGATGCCTTTTGGCGACACCGGCTGCTGCACGCTATGGCTGCCGCTGCGCTGCTTCTGGCAAGCGCAGTCGGGTGGCACACTGGAAACATGCCGGATTTCGGCGTTCTGGAGGAATACGCTGAGTATCTTTTCATCGCCTTCTGGATTTGCGGCTCAGCCTTTGCACTTGGGACGCTTCTCCATCTTGCGCTGGTCCAGCGGGATACCGAACCGCTGCACACCTTCCTGAAGTCACTGGGTAGATTCTTTGGCGACGCCGAACGCATTGCCAACAGCCTGAATGGCCTGGGTGCGGGTCTTGCCTTCATATCCGCGATCGGTGTGTTGAAGGGAGCCATTGCAATCCTCTCTCCGTTTGCATGGGACAAGGCATTGGCTCAGGCCGACCGCATCCTGCATTTCGGTCGAGCCCCGCACGAATGGTTGTGGTTTATCGTCCAGTCGCCGCTTGCATTGAAGATCATCAACATCGCTTACAATTTCTGGTTCGTCGTGCTCATTACCGCGGTTTTCACCGTGTGCATCGCACGCAAGGATACGAAGCTGCGTCACCAGTTCCTGATGAGCTTCATGACGGTGTGGACGCTGGGTGGCTTCTTCCTCGCGATGGGCCTGTCGTCGGCTGGCCCTTGCTTTTACGAGCGATTGGGGTTCGGCAACGACTTTCACGCCCTCATGCAAGCACTCGCCACCGCCGATCGCATCTATCCAATCTGGGCGCTCAACACGCAGGATATGCTGTGGGGTGGCTACACCGGCGCAACTACCGGCAGCGTCGGTATATCCGCCTTCCCATCCCTGCACGTTGCGATGGCGGTGCTGTTCGCTCTCTATGCAACGCGGCGGTCTCGGCTGGCCGGTGTTGTGATGTGGTTATTCGCGGGCGTCATTATGGTCGGAGCCGTCGTGCTTGGCTGGCACTATGCCGTGGATGGCTATGCGGGCGCATCCCTGATGGTCGCGATCTGGAAGGCGTGCGGATATTTGCTGACCCGTTTCGAGTCGGACAGCGCGGCCGCTGAGAGCTCCACCATGCAATCGCCGGCCCTTTGCGGGATGTAAATTCGCCGATCTGGACGAACTCGCCTGCGGCGGCATGCCGGTCAAAACGCCTCAAGGGCGGCGCTGGATGGGTTGGACAATTTCCGAAACGCTGTTGGATACGGTCCTTGCCGAAGCTGCTCTGCGAGCGTGTCCGCGCATTGCCCAGGGCTCAGGAGCGACGTGTCGACTTCCAGATCGTACACACCGGGCCGGTGCACCTCTTCCTGCCACAGGCGCGCCACCGGGCCGCAATCCCATCCCGGGTCGATAGCGCGGCGGCATGGCCTGATCGCAAACGTCGACACCGAGATTGATCCAGACGCCATCGAAGCACCCCTGAACAGCCTTGGCGATGCTTGTTTTTCGATCGCGGCGCACCGTTCAGGGTGATGATCTGGCCGATTATGCCTACCCTCGCTCCAATAAAAAAGCCCCGTGCCCGGGGCTTTCTTGACTTTCGTAAGGTTCAGTTCTTTCGGGGCAGTTGTGGCACCAGGCTGCGCTTGCCGCCGTCCTTGCCCTTGGCTTCGGGCTTCTGCGCCACCAGCTTCTTGGCCGTCGGCTTTTTCACCACGGCCTTTCTGGACTTCGGCGTTTCTTCCGGCTCTTCCTTCTTCGGCTTCACCGGCGCCTCGTCGGCCAGCGATTCGAGCTTCAGGCCGGTCTCGCCGGTTTCCTTCTTCTCGACGGTGACGCGCACCGTGCCGCCCTTCTTGAGCTTGCCGAACAGCACCTCGTCGGCCAATGGCTTCTTGATGTGCTCCTGGATCACACGACCGAGCGGCCGCGCGCCCATGCGCTCATCATAGCCCTTGTCGGCGAGCCAGGCGATCGCGTCCGCCGACAGGTCGAAGGTGACGCCACGCTCGGAAAGCTGGGCCTCGAGCTGCATGACGAACTTCTGCACCACCTGATGGATGACCGGCACCGGCAGCGAGCCGAACGGGATGATCGCATCGAGACGGTTGCGGAACTCCGGCGTGAACAGCCGGTTGATCGCCTCGACATCGTCGCCTTCGCGCTTGGTCGAGCCGAAGCCGATCGCCGCACGCTGCGCATCCGACGCGCCCGCATTGGTGGTCATGATCAGGATCACATTGCGGAAGTCGATCTGCTTGCCGTTGTGGTCGGTCAGCTTGCCATGGTCCATAACCTGCAACAGGATGTTGAACAGGTCCGGATGCGCCTTCTCGACCTCGTCCAGCAACAGCACGCAATGCGGATGCTGGTCGACGCCGTCCGTCAGAAGACCGCCCTGGTCGAAGCCGACATAGCCGGGAGGAGCACCGATCAGCCGCGACACGGTGTGGCGCTCCATATATTCCGACATGTCGAAGCGGATCAGCTCCACGCCGAGCGACGCTGCCAACTGCTTGGCCACTTCGGTCTTGCCGACGCCGGTCGGGCCGGAGAACAGGTAGGAGCCGATCGGCTTCTCCGGTTCGCGCAGGCCGGCACGCGCCAGCTTGATCGCCGAGGTCAGTGCGGTGATCGCAGTGTCCTGGCCATAGACGACTCGCTTCAGCTCGATATCGAGGCCCTGCAGCACCTTCTCGTCGTCGGCCGAAACCGTCTTCGGCGGGATGCGGGCCATGGTGGCGATCGTCGCCTCGATCTCCTTGATGCCGATAGTCTTCTTGCGCTTGGCTTCCGGCACCAGCATCTGCGAGGCGCCGGTCTCGTCGATCACGTCGATCGCCTTGTCCGGCAGCTTGCGGTCGTTGATGTAGCGTGCCGACAGCTCCACCGAGGCCTTGATCGCCTCGTTGGTGAACTTCACCTTGTGGAACTCCTCATAATAGGGCTTGAGGCCCTTCATGATCTCGATCGCGTCCTCGATGGTCGGCTCGTTGACGTCGATCTTCTGGAAGCGCCGCACCAAGGCACGGTCCTTCTCGAAGAACTGGCGGAATTCCTTGTAGGTGGTCGAGCCGATGCAGCGGATCGCACCCGACGACAGCGCCGGCTTCAACAGGTTGGACGCATCCATGGCGCCGCCTGAAGTCGCCCCTGCCCCGATCACCGTGTGGATCTCGTCGATGAACAGCACGGCGCCAGGATAATCCTCGAGCTCCTTGACGACCTGCTTCAGCCGTTCCTCGAAATCACCGCGATAGCGCGTGCCGGCGAGCAGCGTGCCCATGTCGAGCGCGAAGATGGTTGCATTGTGCAGCACTTCGGGAACGTCGCCCTCGACGATGCGCTTGGCCAGGCCCTCGGCGATCGCCGTCTTGCCGACGCCGGGGTCACCGACATAGAGCGGGTTGTTCTTGGAGCGGCGGCACAGCACCTGGATGGTGCGGTTGATCTCGGACTCGCGGCCGATCAGCGGATCGATCTTGCCGGCCTTGGCCTTGTTGTTGAGGTTGACGCAATAAGCCGTCAGCGCGTCCTGCTGCTGCTTCTTCTTGCCGCCTTCCTCTTGCGGCTCGGCGCCGTTCTGGCCGCCCTGCTCGTCGTCGGCGCCGCGCGGCGAGCGTGTCTCCGACGCGCCCGGACGCTTGGCAATGCCGTGCGAGATGTAGTTGACCGCATCGTAGCGGGTCATCTGCTGTTCCTGCAGGAAATAAGCGGCATGGCTCTCGCGCTCGGCGAAGATAGCGACGAGCACGTTGGCGCCCGACACTTCCTCGCGGCCAGAAGACTGCACATGGATCACCGCGCGCTGGATGACGCGCTGGAAACCGGCCGTCGGCTTGGAGTCCTCGTCGTAGCCGGTGACGAGGTTGTCCAGCTCGGTGTCGATATAGGTGAGAACCGTATGCTTGAGCTCATCGAGATCGACATTGCAGGCGCGCATGACGGCGGCCGCCTCGGTATCGTCGATGAGCGCGAGCAGCAGATGTTCTAGGGTTGCATATTCATGGTGCCGCTCATTGGCGAGCGTCAGCGCCTGGTGAAGCGCCTTTTCCAGGCCTTGGGAGAAAGCCGGCATGTTACCTCACTTCTTCTCCATCACGCATTGCAGCGGATGCTGATTCTGTCGGGCGAAATCCATGACCTGGGACACTTTGGTCTCGGCCACCTCGAATGTATAGACCCCGCACTCGCCCACTCCATGATTGTGAACATGAAGCATGATGCGTGTGGCGGCTTCGCGATCCTTCTGGAAAAAACGCTCCAGCACGTGAACCACGAACTCCATCGGAGTGTAGTCGTCGTTGAGGATGAGGACCCGATAAAGGCTGGGCTTCTTGGTCTTGGTTTTGGTGCGCGTGATAACGGCCGTCCCACGGCCGGCCCCATTGCCGTTACCGTCGCCGTCTTGCATTCGCACCACGCGTCTCGTGGCAGTCAAACCGATCGTCACGTATTCCTGCCTCTTTCGATTCCCCATGCGAGTTCGACATGTAGGTGTTCGATGTACGATTTTAAGCCCTTCTGGTTAGCTGACAATATGGCTAGGTCACCAAACTTGGACGATTTTCGCAATCGTGAAGGGGCGCGAGGCTCTGGAACGGAAATTGACACGAAAAAGCCCGGCCACGTTTCCACGGCCGGGCTTTTTCTCGGGTCAAAAGGCTGAATCTGGGTCACGTCAGGCGAAATCAGTTCGCCCGGGCGAAATTACTTCGCCTTGGCAACGATCGATTCGAATGGCTTGTAGGCTTCCTTGGCGAGTTCGGCATAGAGATCGCCAATCTTGGTGGCCTCGGCGACGAAAGCCTCATAGGACTGCTTGGCATAGTCCGACTGGATCTCGATGGCCTTTTCCAGCGACTTGGCTGAAAACAGCTTCTCCACAGTGGCGCTGCCGGTTTCAAAACTCTTCTTGGTGTATTCACCAGCCTCGGTGGCAATCGCCTGTGCGCCCTTGGAGAGCGACGCGAAGCTCTTCAATCCGGTGTCGGCGAACTCTTTGCCGTATTTGCTGAAGTCCTCATAGGTCTGGGTCATTTCACGATTCCCTTGACGGTTGAGGCGTCCTTCTTCGGGGCGCCCTTGTGCAATGCAAGATAATATATTGTGCGCCGCACAAAAGTCAAGATTTCGCGGGCTTGCGGACCCGCCTGCGCAGCCAATGGCTAAAAATCGAATAAAGAGAGCTTCAAGCACGAAGAAAATGGTGAACGCGGCGGTTACCATAAACGGATTGGTAACGCTGCGCCGGTAGCTTGGCCGGAAGCGAGGCAGGACCCTTTGCCGCCTCCAACGCAACGAAGAAATCCAAGGGAAGTACCAGTGCGTAAGGCGTTGTTGGGCATCGTTTCCAAATCCACCTCCCCTCTCAAAACGATGATGATCATCGCCTTGGCGATGACATTCGTTTTTGGAGACGTTGCCTCGTCGCTGGCGGCCAAGCAGGCGGCCATCGTCGTGGATGCCAAGACTGGCAAGGTGCTTTACTCCGCAGATGCCAACGGCAGGCGCTATCCAGCTTCGCTGACCAAGATGATGACGCTGTACCTGACCTTCGAAGCGATGGCGAAGGGCAAGATCAGCAGGAATACGCCAGTGGTGTTTTCCGCCAAGGCCTCAGCCGAGGCGCCGACGAAACTTGGCGTGAAGCCGGGCGGTTCGGTCACGGTCGAGACCGCGATCCTGTCGATCGTCACCAAGTCGGCGAACGACTCGGCCACCGCGCTCGGCGAAATGCTCGGCGGCAATGAAACCACTTTTGCCCGCATGATGACCGCCAAGGCGCGTGCGCTGGGCATGAACGGCACCGTGTTCCGCAACGCCAATGGCCTGCCAGACCCTGGCCAGTTCACCACCGCGCGCGATATGGCGACGCTCGGCATCGCGCTGCGCGAGCATTTTCCGCAATATTACGGCTATTTCTCGCAGCGCTCCTTCCTCTACGGGCGTCAGCGCATCAACGGTCACAATCGCCTGCTCGGACGCATCAAGGGTGTCGACGGCATCAAGACGGGCTACACCCGCGCCTCCGGCTTCAACCTCGTCTCGTCGGTTTCCGACGGCAATCGCCGCATCGTCGGCGTGGTCATGGGCGGCAGTTCCGGCCGCAGCCGCGACAATCAGATGGCCAGCTTGATCAACACCTATCTGCCGAGGGCATCGACTCGCGGCGGTGGCGATCTGGTGGCCAAGGCCGGCGGCAACAACCCGGTCACCGCCCTCGCCCAGGTTCTCCTGCCCAAGCATGACGCTCCGACGCCCGATGACAAGCCTGTTGTGGCGCAGGACGACGCCACCGTCGCCGAGGACGCCACGGTCGCGGAAGACGATACCCCGCAGGCCGAAGAAGCAGCCCCCGTCGTCAAGACCAGAAAGGTCAAGACCGTCATCGTTTCAGCTCCCCAGGTCGCGACGGCCCAGGTCGTCGCTGCCTATGCCGAGCCAACGCCAGCGGCCGTCGACCCGGTCAACACGGCGTCGGTGCCGTCAGGCTGGGCCATTCAGGTCGCCTCGTCGCCAAAGCAGTCCGAGGCACAGGCCTTCCTCGACAAGACCACCAAGCAGGCGCCCAAGGTGCTGGCCGACGCCTCCGGCTTCACCGTCGCCTTCGACAAGGACGGCGTCACCTACTATCGCGCCCGCTTCGGCGGCTTCGGTTCGAAGACCGCCGCCTGGAAGGCCTGCACCGCTTTGAAGAAGAAGAACATCGAGTGCTACGCCGTCCAGCAGTAGGACGGCGTGGAAATCATCTCCCGGAAAAATTCTGCGTCGAAGGAGACTAGTTGTGATTGGAGAGCAAGACGTCCTTGGCTTCGTTAATCCGCGCCGCCAGGAAAGACGTGCCGCCGACATCGGGGTGCAGGCGCTGCATCAGGCGGCGGTGCGCCTGGCGGACATCCGCCGCGGCGGCCCCCGCTTCAAGACCAAGGACCTTGTAGGCCTCCTCCTTAGTCATGGCGCCCGGACCTGGCGCAACACCCAGCCCTTCGCCACCGTTCGTCTCAGTGTTTTTGCGCCAGACGGGAAATCTGCCGTCAAGATACGTCTCTAGCAACTGCCGGCTCTCCGGATCACCGGAGAGTTCGCGGTAGAGGTGCTGCAATTCCACCAGCCCCATCGCGCCAAGCATCTTGCCTTCGTGGCGGCCAGCCAGGACCAGTCCTTCGAGGCCGCCGGTATCGTGATCGAGCTCCATTTCCAATGCCGCTGTGCCCACCGTC
>NZ_RZRP01000770.1:0-3000 GCF_003997795.1 Mesorhizobium sp. M7A.F.Ca.US.005.03.2.1
CAATGACCACGACCGTGAGTGGGTCAGCGAACTGGCCGAAGATGTCTGGACCAACCAGCTCCCGGCCTACCGTCGGTTCGAGGCGGAGCATCCCGTGCCCGCCGCCGTCGATGCTCCGGTTCCGGGCGGAGCCAGGGAATCATGGTAGTGAACCATGATCCCGAAAAGTCGGAACCGGTTTTCGGACAGGATCATGGTCGAACAGCAAAATAGAATCCCATGCCGATTGTTTCGGCAGGGATCCGGCTCGATATCCGCGTTGGTCTTCGCTGCCGGTGCGGTGGCGTTGTGGTCCACCAATGCCCTGATCGGCAAATCCCTGCTGGCCGGCCACCCGGTGTCGCAGGTCCAGTTCCTGCAATTTGCAGGCGCTGCACTCGTCTTCGCCGCCATCCGATTGATGAGCCGGGCCATCCGATTGATGAGCCGGGAAAGAGTAGCACCGGTCACGGCCGGGGCGGCGTTCATCTCTCTCGCGGTCGGCTTCATCGGTCTGGTCGGCACCATGGTGCTGCAATACATCGCCTTCGCTTCGATGCCGGTGATCGAGGCCAATCTGGTCGCCTACACCTGGCCGTTGATGGTCGCGGCGGCAGTCATTGCCTTGGAAAATCCGCGGCGTCCGGCACTGTTGGGTCTCGCCGCGGTGGTAGGCTTCATCGGCGTCGCGCTGGTGATTTCGGGAGGGCGCAACCAATCCTGGTTCGACGGCGATCTGGTCGGATATCTCGCCGCATTCGGGTCGGCGCTGTGCATGGCCTTCTATTCGATCATGGTGGGACGGGTCGCCACCCCAGCCGATCGCCTGTTGCTGCCCTCATCGTTGATCGGCGTCGCTTTGACGTTTCTGTGGTGCGCTCGCGACGGTTTCACCTGGCCCATCGGCGCGGACCTGGCTCTCGGCCTTTATCTCGGCGCCGGTCCGATGGGCTTGGGCTACTATTTCTGGTCGCGCGCCTTGAAGCTTGAAGGCAGCGGCAGGGTCGCGGTGGTCGCCTATCTCACGCCGATCGCCTCGACCCTGCTTTTGACCTTGTCCGGCGAACGGCTGACGGTGACGGCCATTATCGGAGCCATCCTCGTCATCGGCAGTTGTGTCGCGGTCGGTGTGGAACGTTCGGAGGCCGAAAACCATGTTTGACGAGAATGAGCGTCTGGCCATTCAGGAAGCGCATTGGCTGATCGACGAATTCGGCGCCGAGGCGCCGCTTTACGCCGCGATGAGGGCCGAAAAGGCGATAGAACAAAAGGATTTCGCGCGCTGCGCCCGCTGGAAGCGTATTCTGGAGATATTGGACGAAAGTCCTGCCGCTAAGTCTGCTGGTTCCAAGTATTAGATTTTCTAATTTGCACGGCGTCGATTTCGCATGAATGCTATTTTGGCCGATTCTTCATTCTTTTATGAGGCTTGGCGGTCCGTTGGGGGACGCGGTTAAAGAGATACATCGACACAAGTCTTCGCTGGGGTGGAGGATTTTGTCGCAAATAAGGTGAAAGAATTGTCAAATATCGATGATAAGACCGTTATCGAGCTGACGGCCGATATTGTCTCGGCCTATGTAGGCAACAATCCCCTTCCGGCTTCCGGCCTGCCTGAGTTGATTGCCAGCGTCAGTGCTTCGGTTCGCAAGCTCGCTGGTGCAGTTGTCGCGGAAACTCCAAACCTGGTTCCGGCAGTCAATCCGAAGAAGTCGGTGTTTCCCGACTACATCATCTGCCTTGAGGACGGAAAGAAGTTCAAGTCGCTCAAGCGGCATCTGCGGACCGACTACGGCCTGAGCCCGGACGACTATCGGGCCAAATGGGGCTTGCCGCCGGACTATCCGATGGTTGCGCCGAACTACTCGGCGACGCGATCGGCGCTGGCAAAGTCGACGGGACTGGGCCGCAAGCCGGCAGCAGCGCCGGCCGCTGTCGCCAAGGCAACGAAGCGCAAGGCGACTGCCTGAGAGCAGGCAAGCCACTGTTCGGCTGCTTTGACGGCGCCCTCGCGGGCGTCGTTTCGAGGCCTTGTGCGGCCAACTGGCCCGCAAGGCCTTGCGAAGCGTTGATGTCCGGTGCAAAAGCGCGGCCATGCTGATCATCAACGACCTATCGCTCCGCATGGCCGGACGCCTGCTTCTCGACCATGCCTCGCTGACCTTGCCGGCCGGCACCAAAGCCGGCCTTGTCGGCCGCAACGGTACCGGCAAGACGACGCTGTTCAAGGCCATTACCGGCGATTTCCCGTCCGAGACAGGCTCGATCAGCCTGCCGAAGAGCACCCGCATCGGCCAGGTGGCGCAGGAAGCGCCAGGCACCGAGGATGCGCTGATCGAGATCGTGCTCAAGGCCGATCTCGAACGCACGGCGTTGCTCGAAGAGGAAAAGACGGCGACCGATCCGCACCGCATCGCCGACATCCATATGCGGCTGGCCGATATTGACGCGCACTCAGCCGAATCCCGCGCCGCCACCATTCTCGCCGGCCTCGGCTTCGATGACGCTGCGCAACGGCGTCCGGCCTCCTCCTTTTCCGGCGGCTGGCGCATGCGCGTGGCGCTCGCCGCGGTGCTGTTTGCCGAGCCCGATCTGCTGCTGCTCGACGAGCCGACCAACTATCTCGATCTTGAAGGCACGCTGTGGTTGGAAAACTACGTGTCGAAATATCTGCACACCGTGCTTTTGATCTCGCACGACCGCGACCTGCTCAACCGCGCCGTCAACTCGATCGTTCACCTCGACCAGAAGAAGCTGACCTTCTGGCGCGGCGGCTACGACCAGTTCGAGCGTCAATACACCGAGCAGAAGGAATTGCAGGAGAAGGGCCGCGTCAAGCAGGAAGCCGCGCGCAAGCACATGGAATCCTTCGTCGAACGGTTCCGCGCCAAGGCCTCCAAGGCGAGACAGGCACAGTCGCGCATCAAGGCACTGGAAAAAATGAAGCCGATCGCGGCCCTTGTGAACGATTCGGTGCGGCCGTTCTCCTTCCCCGAGCCGGTGAAGACGGTGGCCTCGCCG
>NZ_RZRP01000771.1:0-2997 GCF_003997795.1 Mesorhizobium sp. M7A.F.Ca.US.005.03.2.1
CCTTGCGACCGTCTCCAGATCGATGCCGCGTCCGCCGGCTGCGGCATGCCCCAGCATCAACGCCGTTCCCGATGGCGCATCGACCTTGTGGCGATGATGCGCCTCGACAATCTCCACGTCCCAGTCATCGGGGTCGAGTGCCCGCGCCGCCTGCTCGACCAGTCCGACCAGCATGTTGAGCCCGAGTGAAAAGCTGCCGGAGCGCACGATGGCAATCGTTTTCGCGGCGTCGGCGATCGCAGCCGATTGAGAAGCATCGAAGCCCGTAGAGCCTATGACCAGGGCCGGCCCGCCGCGCTCGGCGCAAATCCTGGCCAGGTCGACCGAGGCAGCCGGCGTGGTGAAGTCGATGACCACGTCGGCCACTGCAAGCGCCTCGCCGCGGCTCACCAGCCCTTCGCCGACACTGCCCGGCCGGTGAAAGCGGGCGGCGAGCGCCAGCCGCGCGTCGCCCTGCACGGCGTCCGCCATCTGACGGCCCATGCGGCCCAGCGCACCCGCGAGGGCTATCCTGACCGGTGGTTTCGACATGGAGCGCTATCCCGCGGCTATTTCCACATGCCGCGCATGCGCGCGCCGATGTCGACGCGCACCTCCGGCCGGGCTGCCCTGCCCTGTGCTGCCTGTGCGCTCGGCCACGACACCTGCTGGAATGCGGCAAGGATCGAAGCCGGGATGAAACGGGTGCGCGAGGCATAGAGATGGCGGTCGCCGCGCGCCGCCTGGCCATGTGGAAAGAAACGCTGCGGCATGACCAGGTTGAGATTGTCCTTGGCCCGCGTCATTGCCACGTAGAGCAGCCGGCGCTCCTCCTCGATGTCTTCCTTGGTGCCGACGCCGAGATCGGCCGGGATGCAGCCGTCGACCGTGTTGAGCACGAAGACATTCTTCCATTCCTGGCCCTTGGCCGAATGGATGGTCGACAGGATGAGATAGTCCTCGTCGCGATGCGGCGGCCCAGCCTGGTCGCTGGTGGCGTCCGGCGGATCGAGCGTCAGTTCGGTCAGGAAGCGCTCGCGCGAGGCATAGCCCGAGCCGATCTGCTCAAGTTGCAACAGGTCGGCCCGGCGCGTCGTCGCGTCCTCGTGGATGCGTTCCAGATGCGGCTCGTACCACAGCCTGATCTGTTCGAGGTCGGCCGGCCATCTGGCGCCGGCGCGCAGGCCGGAATAGAGCGAGACGAAGCCAGGCCAGTCATCGGCAGCGCGTTGCGGCGGACGCCAGCCGGCCAACCCCATGGCCTCGTCCAGCGCCGTCGTCATGGTCTCGACGATCTGCGCGGCGGCCGAAGGGCCGATGCCAGGCAAGAGTTGCAATACGCGAAAACCGGCGACACGGTCGCGCGGATTTTCGGCAAAGCGCAGCACCGCCAGCACATCCTTGACATGGGCGGCATCGAGAAACTTCAGGCCGCCGAATTTGACGAAGGGAATGTTGCGCCGCGTCAGTTCGATCTCCAGCGGCCCGCTGTGATGCGAGGCGCGAAACAGCACCGCCTGGGACTTCAGCGCTGTGCCCGCCTCGCGCTCGGCCAGGATCGCGTCGCAGACGAAATTGGCCTGCTCGACTTCGTCGCGCACGGTCACCAGTTTTGGCCTGTCGCTGGATTTGCGCTCCGACCACAGGTTTTTGGTGAAGCGCTCCGAGGCTTCGCCGATCACCGCATTGGCGGCAGCAAGGATGGTCTCGGTCGAGCGGTAATTGCGCTCCAGCATCACCACGTCGGCGGCTTGCGCGAACTGATTGGGGAAGTCGAGGATGTTGCGAACCTCGGCGGCGCGGAACGAATAGATCGATTGCGCATCGTCGCCGACCACCGTCAGCCCGGCGCCGTCGGGTTTCAGCGCCATGAGGATCGAAGCCTGCAGGCGATTTGTGTCCTGGTATTCGTCGACCAGCACATGGTCGAAACGCCCGCCCAGATGCGCTGCTATCTCGGGCTCCGCCGCCATCTGCGCCCAGTAGAGCAGCAAATCGTCGTAATCGAGCACGTTTTGCGCCTGCTTGGCCTCGACATAACCGGCGAACAATTCTTTCAGCTGCTCCGCCCAGCCGGCGCACCAGGGAAAGGCGGAACCCAACACCTCGTTGAGCGGCGCCTGCGCGTTGACGGCGCGCGAATAGATGGCAAGGCAAGTGCCCTTGGTGGGGAAGCGCGCTTCCGTCTTCGAGAAGCCGAGCTCGTGGCGGACCAGATTCATCAGGTCGGCGGAATCCTCGCGATCATGGATGGTGAAGGCCGGGTCGAGACCGATCTCCAGCGCATAGTCGCGCAACAGCCGCGCGCCGATGCCGTGAAAGGTGCCGGCCCAGGTCAGCGCATCGGTGATGACGGCTGCATCGCGGCCGAGCACCTCGCCGGCAATACGCTCGACGCGTCTGGCCATTTCGGATGCGGCGCGGCGCGAAAACGTCATCAGCAGGATGCGGCGCGGGTCGGCGCCCTTGACGATCAGATGAGCGACGCGATGCGCCAGCGTGTTGGTCTTGCCAGATCCGGCGCCGGCAATGACCAGCAACGGGCCGGCAATCTGACCGGCGCCGTGCTCGACGGCCTGGCGCTGGGCATCGTTCAGCCGCGCGAGATAGGCAGGCTGGACGGTCGGTTCCCGAAAGGTCGAATCAGCGGTGGCGAGGTTCATCGCCCATCAAGCATCGTTTCTGCTTTGTTCGCAACATCGATACGGGCACACCTAACCCATGCAGGACTGGGGCCGGTCTGAAGAGAAGGGATCGCGGCTAGCGTTGCGGATCGACACCCATGTCGGCCGACTGCCGTCGCAAGGTCTCGCGATCAGGTTGCGACGGCGGCAACAGCAGCGGGTCGACCGTATCGGGCACGTTTTCGACCATCTTCCTGGCGATGCGATAAGTGACATAGGCGAAGGCGCCGGCGACGAGCAGACGGAACATGGTGCAAAACTCCTTTGGAGCAGAACCAACCGTGGAAACAGCCTTTGGTTCCCTTGCCAATCGTCCACGCGCGCAGTCGAAGAT
>NZ_RZRP01000772.1:0-2986 GCF_003997795.1 Mesorhizobium sp. M7A.F.Ca.US.005.03.2.1
GAACATGTGTTTTCTCCTGATGTCGGGGGACAGAGCTGCCCCTGTTGGTTCAATGGATGAGCGGCAGAATGGCCCGGATACGGGGATCGCGGAGATAGAGGCCGCCCCAGGTCATCGCGCCCAGAAGCAGGGAGATGATTTCCGGCGGCGACCCCAACTCACCGATGCGAAGATGGGCGCAGATGGCACCTCCCAAAAAGCCCGTCACCAGGATCGCGCCGAGGACGGCGGTGACCGGGATGGCGTAGAGGATGGCGCAGGCGAGGATGATCGGACCCACGACACGGGTCAGGTCCATCGCCAACCCGGTTTCCTGCAACATGCTGGCGATCTGTGCCGGCGCGAAAAGCTGAACAGTGCCATCTGCCGTCAGGGCGATGACGACAAACGCGCTCATGATCCGGCCGGCCCACAGGGCGCGATGCAAGGTCATAATTTCCGGTGTCTGATGCAGGTTCACAGTTTCGGACACTTGTCATTCTCCGATGGGGAGATCCCATATTCGAAGCTTACTGTGCCTCTCAACTGTGATAAATGCCGAGGAAATGAACCAACTGTTCTCTTTTTGGGGAACAATCCGAGGCGCGAAAATGCAGAATCTCGAACCCATCCTCATTTTCACAACGGTCGCGGAAATGGGGAGCTTCACCCGCGCGGCCGATAGCCTGGGCATCCAAAAGGGGAGAGCCTCAACGGCGGTCCGCAAGCTGGAAGAAGATGTGGGTGTCAGGCTTCTGCACCGGACGACGCGCAGCGTGCGGTTGACGGAGGACGGACGCGCATTTCATGCCCGCGCCCGCGATCTGCTTGCTGAAGTCGATGATCTGCACTCGATGTTCGCAGGCGACCGCGTGGCACTTCGCGGCCGTTTGCGGGTCGACCTTCCGACCGAAGTGGCGCGCACAACGATCGTACCGGCTTTGCCGGATTTCATGGCGGCTCACCCCGAGTTGGAGCTGGAGGTGTCGAGTACGGATCGGCAAGTCGATCTGGTTCAAGAGGGGTTCGATTGTGTATTGCGGCTTGGACCCATTCGCGACGAGACCCTGATTGCCCGCCCGTTGGGCCTGTTGCGCATGGCCAACGCAGCCAGTCCCGCCTATCTGGCGCGCCATGGCGTGCCTCGATCGCTGGAAGATCTCCAGCGTCAGGAACATAGGGCAATTCATTTTTCGACGCTGCTGGGCGCGCGACCCTATGGATGGGAATATCCGGACGGCGACAGCTACGCGACGCTTCAGTTGCCAGGTGCGCTACACGTCAACAGCGCACAGACCTACGAAGCAGCGGCCCTCGCCGGCCTCGGCCTGATCCAGGCGCCACTCTTGGGCATTGGCCGATACTTGGAGAGTGGAGCGCTTGTCGAGATCCTACCCGATTTTCGTCGCCGGCCGCTCGCCGTGTCCCTCGTCGTCGCACATCGGAGCAATCTATCGCGCCGGGTCCGCGCGTTCATGAAATGGATCGAAGATGTGCTGACGCCATATATGGAATAGCGATACGACTATCTTCGTCCGGCCCTCGAAATCAACACTTCGTAAGCGGCGCGCTTGTCTTAAGTCTAGGGAAAGCGAAATTTGCAGAAGTCTCGAGCACGGACACCACCTTGCACGGCCCAAGCCGACGCAGTAAAGCGGGGTTCGAAGAACGGGCTGGACCGATGAGGCTGTGGTGGTTAGAAAAATCCCGCAAGGCCGCCCGCAAGCTGCCGTCGGCAGCCAGTTTCCGCACTGAAATCATCGCAGACGTCTTCGTCCCGGAACGGGCGGAGGATGTACGCTTCTTCAGCCGCAAGCTGGTTCGCCCTGGCCGGCTTCGCCGCTTTTCCAACAAGGATCTTCGCGAAGGCCTGCTGTCTATCTTCTATCTCGTGGTGGCGGCGGCACTGCCGGTGCGGTGGTGGGCGCCGATCTGCGGCCGCGTATCGAGGTTTCGCCTCAAGCGCCATATGCGCAAGGAATTCCCGGCCTACGCTGCCGCCACGCTCGCGGTGCTGGGCGATGGTATCGATGCACGCAAGCTGTTCGAGGGATTGCTGGCAGCGCGCCACCGCCGCCGCTTGCAGCTCGCCGCACATCTGGTGGCCGGCCGCTGGTCGCCGACGATCCGGCTGGAGGGGTTGGCGGGGCTGCGGTCGGCCTTGCAGCGCGGCCACGGCGCCATCCTCTGGTGCGATCAGTTCACCGCCCAGACCATCATCGGCAAGCGCGCGCTGTACGAGGCCGGTATCGAAGCGCATCAGGTGAGCGTCAACACCCACGGTATTTCCGAATCGGCGTTCGGCTTGCGTTTCCTCAATCCGCCGCTGATCGATGTCGAGAACCGGTTCCTGAAAAGCCGGGTCGCCTTTGATCGTGACGACGCCTATCAGGTCACCATCCGCATCCAGAAGATCCTGAAGCAGAATGGCGTGGTGACGATGACCAACACCGTCCATGCCGGCACGACCTTCACCGAGGCAGCCATGGGCGAAAGCGGCTGGACGCATCTCGCCTCGGCACCGGCGAATTTCGCCGCCAGGGGCAGGACCGCCCTGTTTGCCATGTCGACCTTCGAAGTGGTTCCCTTCATCGAATACCGGGCCGTGCTCAGCCCCGAGCTGACGCCGGAGGCATCTGTCAGCCCGGCAACGGACATGGCCAGGGATGGCGCCAAGAACATGACTGTGCAGGCGCACTACATCCTGCTCAAGCGCGACCGCCTGCTGGAAGCGCTGAAGCTCTACCCCGAGCAGATGCTGACGTGGTCCCGCCGGCAGCGGCTGACCGAGGTCTCGGACAGCATCGGCATCGGAATGGATGAAGGCTCATGACCGGCGTATCAGGCGGACCGCGGCGGCGACGAGCTCACCGACCGGGCGTGTGGCATTGAGTTTCGAGGCGCGCTCATCCGCAGCCGGCGGCTCGAGGATGGCGAACTGGCTGTCGACCAGGCTCGCCGGCATGAAGTGGCCCTTGCGGCTGCCGACGCGCTGCCTGGCCGTACC
>NZ_RZRP01000773.1:0-2985 GCF_003997795.1 Mesorhizobium sp. M7A.F.Ca.US.005.03.2.1
GGAGAGGGCGGCGCAACGTTCCCAAGCCGCCAACTCCTGGCCCATCGAAGAACGGGTTCCGACGTCTGTCGGGACCCGTTTCTCGTCGAGATGTTTTTTGGCTTAGCCGCGCTTCAAAAATGCCCGTGCCACGTAAAGGCTGATCGCCGCGGCATTCGATACGTTGAGCGAATGGATGGCGCCGGGCATGTCGAGCCGCGCCAGCGTGGTCACCGTCTCGCGGGTCTTCTGGCGCAGGCCCTTGCCCTCGGCGCCCAGCACCAGGGCGATCTTTTCTCCGGCAAAGCTCTTTTCGAGTTCGGCCGGCGCGTCCGAATCAAGCCCGATGGTGCGAAAGCCGGCCTCGTGCAGCTGGCCGAGCGCTTCGGCGAGGTTCTTCACCTCGATCTGGTCGATGTGCTCCAGCGCGCCCGAGGCGGATTTCGCCAGCACGCCCGATTCCTGCGGGCTGTGGCGGGCCGTGGTGATCAGCGCGCCGGCGCCGAAGGCGACCGCCGAGCGCAGGATGGCGCCGACATTGTGCGGGTCGGTGATCTGGTCGAGCACCAGCACCAGCTTCGCGTCACCAAGCGCATCGAGCCGCTTGGCTTTAAGCGGCTCGGCCTCGATCAGCACACCCTGATGCACGGCATCCGACCCTGTGATCTTGTCGATATCCCTGGGTTCGACCAGTTCCGTCTTGAAGGGCAGGGCGGCGAGATCGGCGATTTCGAGGCGCTCGGCCGCATTGCGCGTCACCAGCATCTTCCTGATCTTGCGGCGCGGATTGTCGAGTGCGGCGCGAACCGTGTGCAGGCCGTAGAGCCGCACCAGTCCGTCCGCGGCATTTTCGCCCGGCGGAACCGGCTGTCGAGGCCGGAACGCCGGCGCGCCGCCGCTTTTCTCGTCGCGATAGGCGCGGCGCAGCTTGGCGTAATGGGTGTCTTTGGGGGTGTTGGTTTTATCGCTCATGGCTGGTTCTATAGCGGTGTCCTCCGGCCAAGGATATGGCCCGCCGTCACAGCCGGCGAACAACATCGAAAAACGCTGGCTGCGCGGTTGACACCCAATGGCCTTGCCGCCATAAGGCGCTGCGCTGGTTTCGGAGAACACATAACTCGGGTCCGGATCGGCGTGAATGCCTCGTTGCATGGCTCCGGCGGCAGACTGGAGAGGTGCCCGAGTGGTTAAAGGGGACGGACTGTAAATCCGTTAGCTTAGCTTACGTTGGTTCGAATCCAACCCTCTCCACCACTGCCGGCCCGGAAGCCCTGAAACGCGACAAGAATCGGACCGAAAAGTGCATGGCGCTTTTCGGATGAATCCGGTACTTCAGGTAAGGCGCGGGTATAGCTCAGTGGTAGAGCAGCAGCCTTCCAAGCTGAATATGCGGGTTCGATTCCCGCTACCCGCTCCAGACACTCATCCCATCACCGGCAAGCCGAAGCACCGCGCACGAAGCGCAGCGCTCCAATTGTCGTGGCTGCGCCGCGTCAGCTGTTGAACGCGGATGCGACCTGGTGCTGCTGCGGCACCTGGCCGTTCGGCGTCAGCTTGTCGACGATGCCGGGCAGGGCGGTGGACAGTTGCTTGAGTAGTTCCTGCTCGTCCAGTCCGGTCCGTTGCGCGATCTCGCGGATGATCTGCGGTCCGATCGCGGCGCCAAGATCGTTGGCGTTGATCGACTGGTTCTGGCCGGTACCGACCCAGGAGTCCGCGGTGTTGCCGTGACCGGCGTCCCGGAGCTTTTCGAGCAGTCCGCCCAGGCCGCCCAGCAGGCCACCGTCGGCGGATGTGGTTTCCGTCGGGACGGGGGCGGTCGGAGCGGGCGCGGGAGACTGTTCCGGCTCTTCGGCACTTCTGCCGCTCAGCATCTTGCCGACCAGCAATGCGCCGAGTGCGATCATCAGAGGTTTGGTGATGTTGCCGCCGGGAACGGCGTTGTCAAAAAGTCCCATCGTGGATCCTCCATAGCGACCAAGGCCCGACCCCTCCTCAACAATGAAGCATTCGGGCGGAATTTCAAGCTGGCTTGAGGTTTTGACAATCATATGAAAATGTTCGGCTGGCGAGGGGATGGAGAGGAAAAAATGGGTATCATCAGCTGGATCATTCTCGGCGTGGTCGCCGGCTTCATAGGCAGCAAGATCGTCAACAAGACCGGCCAGGGTGTCATAATGGATATCGTGCTGGGCATCGTCGGCGCCATTGTCGGCGGGCTGATCTTCAGTGCCTTCGGCGCATCGGGCGTCACCGGTCTCAACATCTACAGCCTGATCGTTGCCGTCATCGGGGCGGTGGTTGTTCTGTGGGCCTACCATCAGTTCAGCGCAAGGCGGACGCTTTAGGCGCCTGCGGATCGTCTGAGGTTTCGAGTTTCTGAAGGCAAGACCGGCTTCAGGCCGGTATGCCCGGCTGTGGCTTGCCTATGGCATCGGGGCGCCGAAAACAAAGATCGGCGTTCCCGCAATGAAACGAGGCTAGGCGACGACGGCCAACCGGCGCTGGCGCTGATCCAGCGACACGATGGTCAGCCCGCTGCCGACGACCAGCAGGATGCCACAGACCGCCAGTGTGTTGGGGAATTGCCCGAACACCAGCAGGCCCGAAATGACCGCCCAGACGGTGAAGCAATAGTAGAACGGCGCCACGGCGCTGGTCGGTCCGACGCGATAGGCCATGAAGATGAAGAAGTGGCCGAAGATCAGGAAAAATCCAGCACCTGCCATCAGCAGCAGGTGATGCGCCCCGGGCATGACCCAGCGCTCGGAAACAAGATGCGCGGCGCCGGCGCCGATCAGCACCACCACGACGGCGGAAATCGCCACGATCATTCCCGGCACCTCGGCCGAGACCCGCCGGCCGGCTAGGTCGCGCGCCGCTGCAAGGGCTGCGTTGCCGAGCGCCAGCAGGGCATAGACCGAAATGCCTTGCATGGTCGGCTGCGCCACCATCAGCGCGCCGACGAAGCCGAGCCCGATCAGCGCCATGCGCCGGCCGCCGATC
>NZ_RZRP01000774.1:0-2983 GCF_003997795.1 Mesorhizobium sp. M7A.F.Ca.US.005.03.2.1
GTACTCACACTTCGGATCAGTAAGGCGAGCGGCACTCCCTGCGAGGGCCGTAATTCGGCTGGAACGTGTTGTCCGAAGTACGGTAGCTGCGATAGTGGTCGTAGCACCACTGGACGTGGGCGTTACCCCCGTAGACGCGGTTGTTTTCATTGTTGATGATTGCCCCGGTAATCAGCGCGCCGGTAGCGAAGGCCGCAAGCGGGAACCAATAATCGCCGTGACGACGGTAGCCGGGGCGATATTCGCGATAGCCGCGATGGCCATTCCAATACATGCCGCGATTGCGGGAAAAAGTGCGGTCACGCGAAAAATTGCGATTGTAGCGGTCCTTGCGCCACTCCCGGTACTGGACTGTCTGTACATCCGGCACCGCGACCTGGGACTGCGGCACATAGTTCGGTTGGGCATTAACCGACACCGCCTCCGCCGCAACGAATGTGGCGGAGAGAGCGGTCGCCAGCAGGCTCGTTGTGATTCTGTTCATTGGTCTTCTCCTCGATGGTTTGGCGGACGTCCCTGTGCCCGAAAAACGAGCGGCGCATACAATTGTTCCCCAGACTGGATGCCACCGTCAGGCATAAATGGCAGCGTTCCTTGGCCGTTCTCCCCCCGACAGCGCGTGGGACAAGTGCCGCGACAGGGCGAAGCCGCCCGTGTTTGCGAGACCTCTTTTTCCGGTTGACCGGTCGAGGCACTCTCCCTATGTTCCGCGCAATTTCGAGGGCCGCCTTTCGCCCGCGGGAGCGCGTAGCTCAGCCGGTAGAGCAACTGACTTTTAATCAGTAGGTCATGGGTTCGAATCCCATCGCGCTCACCACTCCCAAACCCAAGCAGCGCAAGGCTTTGCGGAGATTTGGCGACCGGTCTTTTTGAATTCCTTTGTGTCTTTAATAACGATTTAGTAATGGCTGGCCAGCGTGCCGGTGGAATGCATTGACTCGGCTGGTCCGCGCTATACGATTGTCCGCGAGTTCCCCGGCAACCCCTCTTCAAAATCCCGGATGAAGTAGGAGTGTGTGCCTATGAAAAGCTATTCTCGGGAGTTCGCCCTCAGCGACAACTCGGACGGTTCATCCCACAGGCTTTTGGTTTTCGGCGAATTTCCGAATGCCGAAGGGTTCGTCGGATGCCTCACGACTGCCAAAGGTGCGGAAGTTCTTATCCTCGGCCTCAATGCCACTGGAGGGAGGCCGGCAAAGTTTCGCGATTATCTGGAACGGGCCGACGCTCGCTTCCGGAGATTCAAAAAGAAGCAGGCCACAAAGGCCTAGCAGTAGCTAATCGGCCAAAACCACCGTCCCAAGCCATAGAGCCATGCGCGCCGCCCCAAGTGTGTGGGCGGCGCTGAATTGCGGAATGTGGCCCGGTAGTTTACGCAGGGAGACCCGTAATTTTCTGCATCGAGAAGAAGAAATGCCTGTCATCGTAAATTTTTGGATGGGAAGCCCACTAAGTTACATCACCACGAAAATAGAAACTTACTTCAACGATCAGGCCATCAGCAGCGCGACGGGATTCATTTTGCACCTCGCGACCAACTATTTTCTGATCACTAATTGGCATGTGTTGAGCGGTAGAAATCCGATCGACAATGCGTGCCTTTCACCAACAGCAGCAATTCCCAATCGCATTAAGTTTCATGTCGCGCTTTCCAAGAAACGGATCATCAAAGGTCGAGAGCACGAGTCGCTTTTTTTCAAACCAATGGACGTGTGGTTATTTAAGCGAAATGAACCGATCTGGATCGATAGCAAAGGTAACGACAATCAAAATGACTTTGCTGCTATCCTGATCGACAGCTACGTGCCGGAATTGAAGAGCAGGGGGCACAGCCTGCGCTCAATTGCAGGAGGCAAAGTGACAATGAAGCGTGGCGCTTCGCCGCCAGAAACTGGGCCAGTACCGGTGTCTGACGTCAGCCATTTTTACCCGGCGGTTGGATCAGAGGTTTTTGTTCTCGGCTACCCAAAAGGGATTAGTGCTGGTGGCGTGTTCCCAATATGGAAACGAGCGTCAATTGCATCGGAACCTCAGACATCCCTCACTCTAGGCGGAAAGGAATACCCGACCGCTTTCTACATTGATGCGATGACGAAGTCAGGAATGTCCGGATCGCCCGTTGTTTATTTGGGCGAAAAGGGAGACCGGCTGTTTTCGGACGACGGAGTTCAAGTCGAGCTCAAGGACGACGAGCCATTGATGGTTGGAGTCTATGCTGGCCGAGACGGTGTGTCCAAAGACGAGCACGAATTGTCGCTGGGTAGGGTCTGGAAAACGGAAGCCGTTGAGCGAATGGCCTTTGCCGCCATCGCTAGACCGCTTCACAAAAGACACACCAGCTAGAAGCCCCCTTCGGCTAGTGGCGCAACTTCAAGCCCCGGCTTAGCTGATTGAAATGGCCGCCGGCGGGGGCAGCGCGCCTTTCCAGATAAGCTGCCCCTTCGGTCTCCACGAACTGCTGGACCAGCGCGTCGACCGTTAACAGCCCTCGCTCGGTCCTAGCATGGACGACTCGCTCTTTCTTGCGGCCATCGGACTCACCGACCTCGAAATCATTTTGGCTTTCCAGTGTCGCCATGGCGCCCTCGATCAGCCCCTGTTTGACGCCAGCTTTTGCGAGCGAATGAAAGAGGGTCATACGGACGGCGTGGTCGCGTGACGCCTGCTTTTCAGCCGCCACCATCTTGGGGCCTTCAACCTTCAGCGTCTCCAGCGAAGCCGTGAGGCGGGCGATCTCAGCCTTTGCCTCCGTGACGTAGTTGGCGGCGCTGACGCACAGTATCAAATCGTAGCCCTCGCAATCGTCATCGTCCTCGTCAACAGGCCGGTAGGCGATGCGGTATTCATGCGGCACCGACGCAAGGTCGGTCTTGGTGAGCTTCATGCGTAGGCGAAGGCCTTCACCGATGTAGTGATCTGACTTGGCCATGTCTCATGCCTCCTGTTGCTGATGGGCAGCGAGCACGCTTTCGCGCTTGGAGCG
>NZ_RZRP01000775.1:0-2979 GCF_003997795.1 Mesorhizobium sp. M7A.F.Ca.US.005.03.2.1
GTATTGCACTGACTAGTAAACATGATTATTCAAGTCAAGAAATGAATCGGATTACGCAACGCCTAGCCAGACGCCCGGCACAGGAAAGGGATCCATCCAGATGAACACCCACAATCCCAACGATTTTCGCTATCGCGTCCGCCGTCCCGACGATGCCTCCCCCCATTTCGACCGGGTTCCGCTGGCGGTACGAACCCTTTCCAGCAACACCCTGTTCCAGGGCGAGCACGAGATAGGCATCGAGCATCACGGTGCACTCTACCGGCTGAAGATCACCCGCCAGGGCAAGCTCATTCTCAACAAGTAAGACAAGGCAACAGGGACCGAGACATGGATCAGCGCGTAAAATCCGCCCCGCATGAAATCCGGCGGGCACGGACAGACAATCCGAAGACGCGCGAGCGTGATCTGGCTGCCCATCTCGGCATTTCGGAAGCCGAACTGGTCGCGGCGCATTGCGGCGACGGCGTCGTCCGCATCGAGCCGCGCGTCAACGATCTTCTGACCGGCCTCGAGGCCGTCGGCGAGGTCATGGCGCTGACCCGCAATGAAAGCGCGGTGCACGAGAAGATCGGCGTCTATGACAAGGTCGTCACCGGCACCCACAATGCCATGGTGCTTGGCGAAAACATCGACTTGCGCATCTTCCCGAAGGTCTGGGCACACGGCTTTGCCGTCGAGAAGCGCGACGGCGACGAAATCCGCCGCAGCCTCCAGTTCTTCGATGCGGCAGGCGAGGCCGTGCACAAGGTGCATCTGCGGCCGGCCTCCAGCCTCTATGCCTATCAGAAGCTGGTCGCCGCGCTCGAATCGTCCAACCAGGAACCGACGGTCGACATCTCGGGGCCACTCCCCGATGACGAGATCCATGGCGACGGAGCGGCCGCCAATCTCGACGATCTGCGTGACCGCTGGAGCCGGCTGACCGACGTGCACCAGTTCTTTGGTATGCTGAAGACGCTGAAACTAAGCCGCCGGCAGGCGGTGCGCCTGGTTGGGCAGGACTATGCCTGGCAGCTCGACAATGAGGCGGTCCGGGCCATGTTTCATCATGCCGCGGAGGGCGAGATGCCGATCATGTGCTTTGTGGGAAACCGCGGCTGCATCCAGATCCATTCCGGTCCGATCAAGTCGATCAAGCCGATGGGACCATGGATCAACGTGCTGGACGAAACCTTCCACCTGCATCTGCGCACCGACCACATCCACGAGGTCTGGGCCGTGCGCAAGCCGACCAAGGACGGTCATGTCACCTCGCTCGAGGTCTATGACGCCGACGGCAAGATGATCATCCAGTTCTTCGGCAAGCGTCATGAAGGCGAAAGCGAGCGAGACGACTGGCGCTTCCTGGCGGAAAACCTGCCGCGCATCCCAAGCCCGACCGCAGCCTGAGAAAAAATGCTATGAGTGTTTTCCCAAAATTGTCGGCTGTGCGCGGATCTATTTTGGGGCCGGTGATCGGTCTCTCCATGGCTGCTATCGCACTGCAACCCGCCAGCGCCGCGGATGGCACGGCCGTGTTTGCCGATCCTTCAAAGATCGTGGCCATTGGCGGCTCGATCACCGAGATCGTCTATGCTCTCGGCCAGGAAAAGCATCTGGTGGCACGCGATTCCACCAGCCGGTTCCCAAAGGCGGCGCTTGAGCTGCCCGATGTCGGCTATATGCGCGCGCTGTCGCCGGAGGGTGTGCTGTCGGTCGACCCGACCGGCATCCTGGCGCTGCATGGCAGCGGCCCCAAGGAAGCAGTCGATGTCTTGAAGAAGACGAGCGTGCCGTTCATCGAGGTGCCCGAGCACTACAGCCACGAAGGCATTCTCGAGAAGGTCCGCATCGTCGGCAAGGCGCTCGGCGTCGACGCCAAGGCCGAGGTGCTGGCCAAGGAGCTCGATGCCAAGCTCACGGCCGCCGAGAAGCAGACGGCTTCGATCAAGGAGCGCAAGCGCATCCTGTTCGTGCTGTCGATACAGGGCGGCAAGATTCTGGCGGCCGGCAGCGAGACCGCCGCCGACGGCATGGTCAAGCTGGCCGGCGGCGTCAACGCGGTCGAGGGCTTTTCCGGCTACAAGCAGATGTCCGACGAGGCGATCATAACCGCCAGGCCTGACGTGATCCTGATGATGAGCAATGCCGGGCCTCCGGTTTCGGACGACGAACTGTTCGGCAATCCATCGATCGCCTCCACGCCGGCCGGAACGGCGCACAAGCTGATCCGCATCGACGGCGCCTATCTGCTCGGCTTCGGGCCGCGCACGGCTGATGCCATCCACGACCTCGCTGTCTCGCTTTATGGCGGGCAGGTCACGGACTGAGCAGGCAGATCATGGTCGATCAATCGATCGCCGGCCCGGTGATGGCAAGCGTATCCGAAGGCGACCGGTCGGGCCGCGCCCGCATCGTCATCCTTCTGCTGTGCCTGGGGCTCGCGGCTGCCGTTTTTCTGTCGCTGACATCGGGGGCTTCGGACGCATCGGCCGCCAACGTCATCGGGGGCTGGCTGTTCGGCGCAGTGCCTGACGACGCCGCGTTGAGCGCCCGCGACAGCCTGATCGTCTATGACATCCGCCTGCCGCGCGTCATCCTCGGCATGCTGGTCGGCGCGGCGCTCGCCGTCTCCGGCGCGGTCATGCAGGGGCTGTTCCGCAATCCGCTGGCGGACCCCGGCCTGATCGGCGTCTCGGCCGGCTCCAGCCTCGGCGCGGTTGCCGTCATCGTGCTCGGCGCGACGATATTGGCTCCGGTGACAGCCTTGCTCGGCACGCTTGCCCTGCCGCTGGCGGCCTTCTGTGGCGGGCTCGCCACCACGCTGATGCTCTATCAGGTCGCGACGCGGCGGGGGCAAACCTCGGTTGCCACAATGCTGCTCGCCGGCATCGCGCTGGCGGCGCTCGCCATGGCGCTGACCGGCATCCTTATCTTCATGGCCGACGATCGCCAGTTGCGCGACCTGACCTTCTGGCAACTCGGATCGCTCGGTGG
>NZ_RZRP01000776.1:0-2977 GCF_003997795.1 Mesorhizobium sp. M7A.F.Ca.US.005.03.2.1
GTCGAGGAAGGCATCGTCCCGCGCGGCAAGCCGGCCAAGGGAGTGGCGGCGTGAGTGCTGTTCCCGCCCAGGCGCTTGTCCTCGATTTCGGCGGCGTCGTCACCCGCACGCTGTTCGAGACCCACGCCTTGACCGAACAGGCGCTCGGCCTCGCGCCGGGGACGCTGCAATGGCGCGGGCCGTTCGATCCGGGCAGCGATCCGCTGTGGCGCGCCATGCAGGCCGACGAGATCAGCGAGCGTGACTATTGGCGCACACGCACAAGCGAGGTCGGCCGTCTGGTGGGCGAGGACTGGCAGGCGATGGAGACCTTCGTCCGGCGCGCGCGAGGGGCCGAGCCGGAAAAGGTGGTGCGGCCGGAGGCTGACAGCACCATTCGCACGGTGCATGCCGCCGGTTTTCGACTGGCCATCCTGTCCAATGAACTCGACCTGTTCTACGGCGCCGACTTCCGCCAGCGGCTGCCGTTGCTCGGCCTCTTCGATGTGATCATCGACGCCACTTACACCGGCATCCTCAAGCCCGACCCGCGTGCCTATGCCTTCGTCACCGAGGCGCTCGGCGTGCCGGCCGGCGCTTGCGTCTTCGTCGACGACCAGCGGCGCAATGTCGATGGCGGCTGTGCTGCCGGCATGCGCACGGTGCATTTCGACGTCGCTCGCCCGGCTCATTCCTATGCCGAGGCCCTCGGCCATTTCGACCTCGTCCCAGTTGCCTGAGATTTTTGCGGAGTCCATTATGCGCGACATCAATTTTCTCACCGAAACCAACGCCAAGCCGATCTGGCATCCGATGGCGCATCCGGCCGAGATGCGGGCAAACCCGCCAAAGGTGATCATGAAAGGCGAGGGTGTGATGGTCACCGACATCGCCGGCAACACCGTGCTCGACGCCGTCGGCGGCCTGTGGAACGTCAATCTCGGCTACAGCTGCGAACCGATCAAGAAAGCGATCGCCGACCAGCTTGGCGCGCTGCCCTATTATTCCGGCTTTCGCGGCACCTCGACCGGCCCGTCGATCGAGCTCGCCTACGAACTCTGCGAATGGTTCGAGCCAGAAGGCATGGTGCGGACGTTTTTCACTTCGGGCGGCTCGGATTCGGTCGAAACGGCACTTCGGCTGGCGCGGCAGTACTGGAAGATCCGCGGCCAGGCCGACCGGACCAAGTTCCTGGCGCTGAAGAAAGGCTATCACGGCACGCATTTCGGTGGCGCGTCGGTCAACGGCAACGCCAATTTCCGCCGCAACTACGAGCCGCTGCTGCCGGGCGTCTTCCACATTCCTGCGCCCTGGACCTTCCGCAACCCGTTCGACGAGACCGACCCAGTGCGGCTGGCAAAACTTTGCGCCAGGGCGCTGGAGGACGAAATCGCCTTCCAGGGCGGCGATACCATCGCCGCGTTCATCATGGAGCCGGTTCTCGGCGCCGGCGGCGTTATTGTTCCGCATGAGAGCTTCATGCCGCTGGTGCGCGAGATCTGCGACCGCCACGAGATCCTTTTGATCGCCGATGAGGTTGTCACCGGCTTCGGCCGCACCGGCGCATGGTCGGGTTCGCGTCTGTCCGGCGTGAAGCCCGATTTCATGACCATCGCCAAGGCGATCACTTCGGGTTATTTCCCGCTCGGCGCCACTTTGATCGGCGCCAAGGTCGCCGATGTCTTCGAGGCCGACAAGACCAGCTTCGGCGCCATCGGCCATGGCTATACCTATTCCGGCCATCCTGTCGGCTGTGCCGCGGGTCTGGCGGCGCTTGCCGAGACCAAACGGCTGCGCCTGAACGAGAACGCGGCCGCGCGTGGTGTCGAACTCGCAGCCGTGCTGGAGGGGCTGAAGGCGAAGCATGCGATCGTCGGCGATGTCCGGTACAAGGGCCTGATGGCGGCGCTGGAGCTGGTCTCGGACCGCGCGACGAAAAAGCCCGCCGACAAGAAGACCATGGCATTGGTTTCGGAGGCGGCCTACGAGGCCGGCGTCATGCTGCGCGTCTCCGGTAACGCCATCATCCTGTCGCCGCCGCTTATCGTCAGCGCCGCGGATGTCGCGAGGATCGGCGAAGCATTGGATGCAGGCCTGTCGAAGGTCTGAAGGTTTATTGGAGAGAACGGAGTTTCGAGACGCAATGACTCAACCGCAAGAAGCGCTGGTTAGCCGGCGCTCGCGCCTGCTCGGTGCGAAATCGCAATTGTTCTATGACGAGCCCGTGCACCTGGTGCGCGGCGAAGGCGTCTGGCTCTACGATGCCGACGGCCGCAAATATCTCGACGCGTACAACAATGTCGCCCATGTCGGCCACTGCCACCCCTATGTGGTCGAGGCCCTGTGCCGGCAGGCAAGCCTGCTCAACACCCACACGCGCTATCTGCACACCGCCATCCTCGACTATGTCGAGCGGCTGACCGCGACCTTCGATGCCAGCCTGCCGACCGCCATCCTGACCTGCACCGGCAGTGAGGCCAACGACATCGCGCTGCGCATGGCGCAGGCCGCCACCGGCCGCATGGGCATCATCGCCACCGACGCCACCTATCATGGCAACACCGCGGCGGTTTCGCAGCTCAGCACCCGCATGCCGCCGGTCGGCGGCCGCGCCCGCCACGTCAGGCTGGTGCCGGCGCCTGACAGCTATCGCCATCCGGCTGCGATGGCCACCGGCAAAGCCTTTGGCGACGCGGTGCGCGAAGCCATCGCCGCGCTGGCAAAGGACGGTATCGGCCTGTCCGGCATCATCCTTTGTCCGCTGCTCGCCAATGAAGGCTTTCCGACGCTCCCATCCGGCTTTTTCGACGACGCGATGCGCGCGGTGCGTGACGCCGGCGGACTGGTCATCGCCGACGAGGTGCAGCCTGGTTTCGGCCGCACCGGCAGTCATTTCTGGGGCCACCAGCGCGCCGGTTTCGTTCCCGACATCGTCACCATGGGCAAGCCGATGGGCAACGGCCATCCAATCGCCGCCGTGGTCACATCAAGGGAGATA
>NZ_RZRP01000777.1:0-2975 GCF_003997795.1 Mesorhizobium sp. M7A.F.Ca.US.005.03.2.1
GCTGAGGATGCTCCGCAGTGGCCGCTTCGCCAGCACTTCGCTGACCGATGTCTACAGCCTGCGCCTGGGCACGAAAGGCATGTATGCCGATTTCGAGCTCAAGGCCGCCAGCGTCGAAAATCCGTACAACCTCGAAATGTTCAAGAAGTTCACATGTCCACCGCAGATATGATCATCGGCTTCTTCGGTAAGATTCCGGCAACTGGAGACTTCGTCTCCGCGAACCTGCCGCGGACTTTCATCGACCGCTGGGACCGCTGGATGTCGATGGAATTGCGCGAGAGGCCAGACGAGGGGGAATTAGATTCGCGTGTCTGGCGCTTCATAGTCAAGGGCGGTATTTTCGGCGAACAGCCCTGCTCCGGCGCTTGGCGCATGAGCGAGGATCGCGTCGGCCGCCGTTATCCGTTCGCCATCGTGCGGCTGGGTCCGCCGCCGGAGCCGGGCGACCCGTGGTACGATGCAGTGGCCTCGCTTCTTCAGAACTGCGTCGACAACTACTGGGCGCAGACCCGGCTGGCCCAAAGCCTTCAGACTTTGCCACGTCCGGGCGGCGCCGCCGCGACCGACAAGATCGCATTCTGGAGCGACGACTGGGAGGTCAGGGAGTTCGGCTTCGCCGACATCCACGACCTTGCTCAAAATGGCCTGCCAGCGATGCGCGGCACGGCCGGAGACGGCGGAGTCCTGAGCCATGGGTAACACGGTCTACGCCGACAAGATGGGCTTCTTCCACCAGGCAAGCGGCGGCAAGGGCGTCGCGCCCGGCGACGTCTGCCTCAGCCCGCCGCCGCCGCCGGCGGGACCGGTGCCGGTTCCATATGTCAACATGCTTTCGGCCAGCGATCTCATCAAAGGCAGCAAGAGCGTCAAGGTGCAGGGAACACCGACGGCGCTGGAGAACTCTTCCGAAGTGGCGCTGAGCACGGGCAACGAAGCGGCCACGCCAGGACTAGGCGCCGGCGTGGTCACCCATCGCATCAAGGGCAAGGGCTCGTTCAAGCTCTGGTCGTTCACGGTCAAGGTCGAGGGCAAGGGTGTCTGCCGCCACGGCGATCCGATGGAGCAGAATACCGCGAGCCCGCTGCCGAACACGGTCGACGTGTCCGCCATGGTCGACTTCTCGGTGGTGCTGGGCAAGGACGCGATGAAGGAGGACTGCCCGCGCGACTACAAGTACTCGGAGGACTATACCCCCACGACCGAGACCCAGCGCGCTTCCGTGCAAGGGCAGACCTGCTGGCAGTGCAAGAAGGACCGTGCCAACATCCTTCGTCGGGCTTCAGGCCCAGCCAAGGACAAGGCGCTGAAGGACATTGACAAGAAAATCAAAAGGCAGACTGACGGTAAGGTCACGATGATCGCCGATCACCAGCCGCCGCAGAAGACCGCGTGGGAGATGGGAGCGTGCCACGATCCGGGCAGCTTCGCCCAGCGGATGCGCGACCTTCCGTGCCAGCCGCATTGTCATGCTCACAGCATGGAGCAGTCCCAAGATATGCGGGCACTGGATCGCCGCGAGCTTTACGATGCGATGAACAAGCACATTGGCGGCCTGGGCATATAGAGATATGAAATGATCTCGATAACGCATCAAGACATTTATGATCGTTGGACAAACGAGCTGAAGATCGTCGTGCCACCAATGCTGGAATGGTGGCGTGACCTTCATGCGCAGGAAGTCAACAGGGAGGTTGTCGACGCCCGCTGGCCGGCGGGACCAGCGAGTCATCCTCGAGTCATTGCCCTGTTTCGGAAGTACTACTTCGAAACGACGCGACTGAACGACTCGCTTTCGGGCGGCGGGCCGGAGCACGGGAGTGAGATGTGGGGCTCCGAGGCCAAGCAGTTGTCCGAAGAGAGCGAGGGGGACGGTCCGGTCCCACCCGTAACGTTGCTCCTCTCGTGGCTGGACGACACCGAGCCCGAGTTGGCGGACTTCATGAGGACGTTCGACTTCATTCCCATCGGGGAAGATCCGGAATTCGAGGAGTCCTGAGCGATGGCACTGCTCGTCAATCACAACATCCAGAACGGGACCTACCGGCTGCTGCGTGCGCCCGGTGACGTCCGAGGCCGCGCGGAAGAGGCGGCGCCGGGGACCGGCGCGGCCGGACATCGCGGCCTGTTCGCCGCCTATCTGCTCGATTTCGTGGACGTGTTCGCTGTCGCGTCCGAGACATGGAACGCGAGTGTCCAGGAGCGTATGGAGACCGGCCTGCCGATGGGCGAGGCAATCCTCCGAACGATCGAGGCCAAGGGGATTGCCGGCCCCGCCGGCCACCCGAGAGTGGTCTGGCTCGTGCGCAAGTACTGGCTTGCGTGCGACGAGGAAAACCGGCGTTCGGTGTCGAGCGCGGTGCCTCCCGAAGTGTTCCTTCTCGAGTGGCTGATCCAGGGCGGCCATGACGACTATGCGACGCTGCTGACCGCGATGCCCTACTGGCCGATCGGCCTCGACGAACACGGCAACTGGTGCTGAGCGATGGCGTTCGCGGTCGGGATAGAGAATCGCACCCCGTTCGCCACCGCAACACATGTGCAACTCGACGCCGACGGCCAGGAAATCCTGGTCGTCATGTTCTCGGCAAGCTTCGATGCGCTCGACGGCGCACCGGCGATGGACGTTTGCGAAGACCAGATGCCGGTCGCGCTCTGGGATATCCCGTTCGGCGATCCAGCCAATTCCTCCAATCGCTACGAAGCCGATATTGCGCCGCATAAGCCGGCCGCCGAAATCCTTGTCAACGGTTCGGCGCACGCGCCGAACGGCCGTCCGGTGACGGAGATGCAGGTCGGTTGCCGCGTCAGTGGCTTGCAAAAAGTGCTCAACGGCGTCGGAGACCGCATCTACGACGCCGGCGGCTTCAGCGCGCCGGCCCTGTTCCGAACGATGCCGATCGTTTACGAGCGCGCCTATGGCGGGACGCTGCCAGATGGTCGGCTTGACCGACGCAACCCGGTCGGCGTCGGCT
>NZ_RZRP01000778.1:0-2975 GCF_003997795.1 Mesorhizobium sp. M7A.F.Ca.US.005.03.2.1
GGCCAGATTGGCGCCGCCGATGACGGTGGCGGCGATTACCTGCAGCTCCATGCCGGTGCCGAGATTGGTGGTGACGGCACCCAGCCAGCCGGTCTGGATGATGCCCGCAATGCCCGCCGACAGCGCCGAGATCATGTAGACGGCAACCTTGATCTGGCGCACCGGAACGCCGGTCAGCGTTGCCGCGTGCTCATTGCCGCCGATGGCGAAGATATGGCGGCCGAACTTGGTCCAGCGCAGGATGAAGCCGGTGATCAGCGCCAGAAGGATCATGTAAAGCACCGGGTTGGCGATGCCGAACACCCAGGCGCCGCCGCCCAATGACAGAAGCTTGGCATGGTCCGGCCCGAACTGGAAGACCACCGTGTTGTTGGAGGCGACCATGGCGAGGCTTCGGGCGATCGACAGCATGCCGAGCGTCACCACGAAGGGTGGAAAGCCGAGATAGGCGATCAGCACGCCGTTGAAGGCGCCAATGGCGAGCGCGGTGGCAATCGAGGCCAGGATGCCGACCTCGATCGAGTAGCCGGCATGCATGGTGACGGCCAGCACCATCGACGACAGGCACAGCACCGAGCCGACCGACAGGTCGATGCCGCCGGTGATGATGACGAAGGTCATGCCGAGCGCGATGATGGCGACGAAGGTGATGTTGCGGGTGATGTTGTAGAGGTTCTTCGAGGTGGCGAAAGCGTCGGTGGCAAACGACAGGAACACGCAGGCAAGGATGACCGCGATCACCACCCAGAAAGTCTGGCTGGCAAACAGTCTCGCGGCCAAGGATTGCTGCTTATGCTCGATCGGCTGGTCAATTGTCAGTGCCATCGTCGACCTTCATCTGCTGTGCGTGGTGGAATTCGCTTGAAATCAAACCTGTTCGATAGCGCCGGTGATCAGCCCGGTGACTTCCTCGGGCGAGCTCGACGCAATCGTCTTGTCGGCGACCTTGCGCCCGCGCCGCATGACGATGACGCGGTCGGCGACGGTGAACACGTCAGGCATGCGGTGGCTGATCAGAACGACGGCGATGCCCTGATCGCGCAAATGGCGGATAAGGTTCAGCACTTCGGCGACCTGGCGCACCGAGATCGCCGCCGTCGGTTCGTCCATCAGCACGATCTTGGCCTGCGACAGCATGGTGCGGGCAATCGCCACCGCCTGGCGCTGGCCGCCCGACATCTGCTTGACGAGGTCGCGCGGACGGGTCTCGGACTTCAATTCGGCGAAGAGCTGGCCGGCACGCTTGTACATCGAGGCATAGTCGAGGATCCGGAACGGCCCGACGCCGCGCCGCAACTCACGGCCGAGATAGACATTGGCGGCGGCAGTCAGATTGTTGCAGAGCGCAAGGTCCTGGTGGACGATCTCGATGCCGTGCTGGCGGGCTTCCGCCGGCTTGTGCAGGATCAATTCCTTGCCGTCCATGTGCATGGTGCCATGGCTCGGGCGGAAATTGCCGGCGATCATCTTGACCAGCGTCGACTTGCCGGCGCCGTTGTCGCCCATCAGGCCGACCACCTGTCCGGGCTCGATCGACAGCGAAACGTCGTTGACGGCCTGGATAGCGCCGAAATGCCTTGAGATGTTGGTGAGTTCGAGAACCGCCACCAGCCTTTGCCTCCCCGTGCTTTTGCGACCTGCAGCTGTTACCGGCGTGGATGCCGACGCTGCTTTGGCCTCGCTCTCCCCGGCTCCTCCCGAAGACGGCGTTAGCGTTCTTTTACGCAAAAGCCGGCGCACGTCAATCAATTGTCGGACGAATTGGGCCAGGACTATTTTAAAAATCCGTTTTGTAGGACAAATAGCATTGACGTTGGCGCCAAGCCGATATTAGCTAAGCGTCGGAGGAGATTATGCCGATCCTCGCTGGCGGTTCGCCGGCCGGAATTGGCGGAGGTTTGACGGTCCAGGATCCGGCGGCACCTGTGTGTGAGCTGATCTGAAGCCGAATCTGGAAATGCTTATCGATCTGTCCTGGCGACACGAGCGCTCGCGAAACGACCCTCGGTCATCACGCATCCGGTCGATCTGTATGGCGGGCACGCCGTGTCCGTTTGTTTCAAGGGAGGACTGACATGAGGAAAACACTTTTGCTCGCCGCCGTCGCCGCCATGGCGTTGGGTGCCGGGCCGGCTTTGGCCAAGAAACAGCTCGTCATTGTCGTGAAAGGTCTCGACAATCCGTTCTTCGAGGCCATCCACCAGGGCTGCGAGAAATGGAACAAGGAAAACGCCAGCTCGGAATATGAATGCTTCTACACCGGTCCGGCGTCGACTTCGGACGAGGCCGGCGAGGCGCAGATCGTCCAGGACATGCTGAGCAAGGCCGACACGGTGGCGATGGCGATCTCGCCGTCCAACGCGCCGCTGATCGCGCAGACGATCAAGAGTGCCAATCCGTCGATCCCGATCATGACGGTCGATGCCGATCTCAGCAAGGAAGACGCAGGTCTTCGCAAGACCTATCTCGGTACCGACAATTACCTGATGGGCAAGAAGATCGGCGAGTACATCAAGAAGGGCAAGCCGAATGGTGGCACGATCTGCACCATCGAAGGCAACCCGGCAGCCGACAACATCCTGCGCCGCGCGCAAGGCATGCGTGACGCACTGTCGGGCAAGGAGGGCCTCGCCGCACTTGCCGGTGAAGGTGGCTGGACCGAAGTCGCCGGCTGCCCGGTGTTCACCAACGACGATGGCGCCAAGGGCGTGCAGGCGATGACCGACATCCTCGCCGCCAACCCCAAGCTGGACGCCTTCGGCATCATGGGCGGTTGGCCGCTGTTCGGCGCGCCGCAGCCCTATCGCGATCTGTTCGGACCGCTCAAGGACCGGATCGCCAGCAACGACTTCGTCATCGGTGCCGCCGACACGATCGGCGACGAGATTGCGATCGCTCGTGACGGCCTTGTAACGGCTCTGGTCGGCCAGCGGCCGTTCGAAATGGGCTACAAGGCACCGTCGGTGATGATCGAC
>NZ_RZRP01000779.1:0-725 GCF_003997795.1 Mesorhizobium sp. M7A.F.Ca.US.005.03.2.1
ATCCCAGCGCAGTGACCCCGTCGCCGATCGCGGCGGCACCGGTCGCCAGGAACGAGGCGCAGCCATCCGTGGTGCCGGCGACGACGGCCACATCGCGCGGCAAGCCGAACAGTTCCCCGGCTTCCGCGGTGAGGGCGCCCGTGACCTCGCCCGGCACGACTACGCGCGGCAGCAACTCCATGCGCATTCCGGTCGCCGCGATCCATTCCGGCCAGCGGCGGGCCTCGACATCATAACCTGTCTTCAGGGCATTGTTCTCGTCGCTGACGTCGAAGCGGCCGGAGAAGTTTCCGGCAATCCAGTCGGCCTGATGCAGCACTGCCGCAATGCCCGGTAGATGCTGGAAGCGCAGGGCCTTGGCGAGGCCGGATGTCGCTCCATGCGCTGCACTTGCAGCCGGCGCGGTGCGGGCGATCGCGGCCAAGAGGCCGTCGTCATCGACCTTGTCGTTGTACATCAGCGGTTCGGCCAGCGGCAGCCCGGCGGCGTCGACCGGCAGCAGCGTGCCGGAGGTGCCGTCGACGGCGATGGCGCGGACCGCCGTGCGGTCGATGCCGGAAAGCAGCTCCGTCAGCGCCGCCTTGACCGCTTGCCACCACGCCGTGGGGGCTCGGCCATCGCGGCCAAACCTGTCGAGTGGAACGGCCGAATGCCCGGCTATGGAAAAATCACGGCGCATGGCGACGGCGCGCGCACCTGATGTGCCAATGTCGATGCCGATGACA
>NZ_RZRP01000779.1:735-2974 GCF_003997795.1 Mesorhizobium sp. M7A.F.Ca.US.005.03.2.1
TCCCAGTTGACCAGCTCGTCATTCTCGGAAGCGGTGAGATAGTTCAGCCGCGCGGCGATGTCGACACGCGCCGTCACGTCGGCGAGGCAGCGTTGCATGGCATCGGCGCCGGCACTGGCGTCGCCGCGCATCAGCACGCCTGCGCCGGGAAACAGGATCGCCGCAGGCGACGTGCCCAGTCGTGCAACGACATCTGCCACGGCCTCGCCTGGCTTCGCCACGACGGAGCCCTGGCCGAGGAAGATGACGTGGTCCGGATAGAGGCTGCCGGCCTGCGCCATGCGGCGGCTCTCAGCGTCGAGCGCAACCGCATGCGCTTCGACATCGGCCGGCAATCTGTAGCCGCTGTCGCCGGCAAGCGCGGCCAAGGCGTCGAGGTCGGGTGCGGCGGTCGCGCGCGCCGGCCGGGCCAGCAATGACCTGATACGGCGCAGCAGAAGCTCCGCCCCGGCGACGGTTTCGGCAGCGACGACCAGCCCGTGATTGCCAAGGATCAGCACGTCGACACCAGGCCGCAGTTTTTCGGCAATGCCGCGTGCAAGCGGCAGGCCGGGCCGGAAATAGGGCACATAGGCCCATTCGATGCCATCGAGCCGCTTGGCGACCTCGGCCTCGCCATCGGCCTGCACGGCAAGCGAGATGGTGTCGACGCAATGGACATGCAGAACGACGCGCTGCGGCATCAAAGCGTGCACCGTGGTCTCGATCGATGGCCGCAGGCCGCGCGGGTTGAGCGCTGCAATGGTGAAACCCTGCGGCTGGTCGGCGGCGCGATCGCGCTGTTCGACGGCTTTCAGCAGCGGCGCCATCGCCACCGGCACCATGATGTCATCGACCAGCGCGTCTTTCAGCCAGGTGCCGGAGGCCTTGATCCACAGCGTGTCGCCGGCTTTCAGCGAGGTGTTGCCGCCTGCCGCCTGGGTGAGATGCGGGCTCCGCCCGATGCTGGCCGAAAGCGCCCGCAAGGCCGCCAGTTCCTGCGCGTCAGCTTGGGTCGCCATGGCGCTTTTCCTCCAACGGCTCGGCCGTGTCCTGCGCGAAATCCCGTTGCCGGGATCGAATTGGCGCTGATATCGCAGAAACGAGTGATCTACGTCAATAGTGATCTACTGTCATCAAACACGCTTGCAATCCGACTAATGTTGAGTAAGTTACGCCAATTGCCATGGAAAATGGCATCCGGGAGGAAAGAATTGAGCGACTCCGGCCGCCAGCGTCAGATCGTCGAACTGTTGCGGGATCGTCCGTTCGCTTCGGTGCGCGAGTTGCAGGAGCGGCTTGGCGTTTCAGCCGCGACGGTCAGGCGCGATATCGACAGGATCGACGAGGCCGGCGAAGCGCGGAAGGTCTATGGCGGCATATCGGCGCTCGACGGCGCTTCCCAGGCCGGTGTTGCCTACGCCAGGCCCTACGACGAGAACCGCGACCTTGCGGTCGAGGCCAAGCGGCAGATCGCCGCTCTCGCGGCGACCATGGTGCGCGACGGCGACGCCGTCATCGTGCATGGCGGCTCGACCTGCTTCCATCTGGGCGTCAAGCTCGCTGAGCGCAACATCCGCCTCTACACCAACTCGATGCCGCTGGCGGCCTATCTCAGCGACCACGGCCATTGCAGCCTGACGGTTGCGGGCGGTGATCTGCATCGCGAACCCGGCATCATCCATTCGCTCAGCCAAGCCGTGCCCTTCTATGCCTCCAAATTCTTTCTCGGCGCGCAAGGCCTTGGCCAGGAAGGCGTGATGGAATCGCACCCGCTGCTGGTACGCTCGATCGTCGATCTCAGCCTTTGCGCCGACCAGATCGTGGTGCTGGCCGACAGCCGCAAACTGTCGATCCACGCGCGCAATGTCGCGTTGCCGCTTTCCCGCATCGGCACGCTGGTCACCGACGACGGTCTCTCCGACGCCGATGCGCGCATGCTGGAGGACGCCGGCGTCATGGTGCGGATAGCCTCGGGAGCCATCCAGTGAAGGTGGCTGTCCTCGATTTCGGCAAGACCAATTCGAAGCTGTTCGTCTTCGGCCAGGACGGGCGGATCATCGACGAGCGCCGGACACAGCCGAAATGGGTGCGCCAAGGCGTCTTCAGCGTGCTCGACGAGGCGGCGCTCCACCATTGGGCGCTCAGCGCCGTTGCCGATGCGGTCGACGGTCATGGAGTGGAAGGGGTCATGGTGTCGGGCCATGGCTGCACCTTTGCCTTGGTCGACGAAGTGGCGCTGACGCATCCGATCCTCGAT
>NZ_RZRP01000077.1:0-13136 GCF_003997795.1 Mesorhizobium sp. M7A.F.Ca.US.005.03.2.1
GGCCGATGGTGCCCGAAGCGGTTCCGGCATAGGCCGGCGCCTTGTTCTTCAGTTCGGTGACGATGCGCTCGGCCACCTTCTTGCCGACGCCGGGTGCGCGAGAAACCATGGCGATGTCGCGCAGCGCAATCGCATTGGCGAGGTCGGCCGGCGCCAGCGTCGACAGGATGGCCAGCGCCACCTTGGCGCCGACGCCGGGAACATTGTTCATCAGCAGCCGGAACCACTCGCGTTCCAGCACTGACTGGAAGCCGTAGAGCCGCAGCATGTCCTCGCGGACATAGGTCTCGATGAACAGCACCACCGCTTCGCCGGGCGAAGGCAGCGCCGCCAGCGTGCGCGCTGAACAATAGGCGACGTAGCCGACGCCATGGATATCGACGAGGCAATGATCCTCGTCGACCTCGTCCAGCGTGCCCTTGAGCTTGCCGATCATTGGACGCAATCCCCGTTAGGGATGAGTATCGGGCGTGATGAGCTCGACATCTGGAAAGTACTTTCTGAAACCTGCGGGATCGCGAGTAAGAATGGGATAGCCTCGGATGGCAGCGTGAGCCCCAATCAAGAAGTCGGGCATCACCTTCTCTCGAGGTCCGCCCAACCGCCGATAGACCGAGAACGCTCTCGACGCAGCAAAGGCCGCCTCGAACGGGAGACTTTCGCGCCGGAACTCGTCTTCAGGCAAGGCATCATCGACATCGTCTATCGCCTCATAGCGCATCGAAAACTCGGCGTAGATAATCTGATTGATGACCAGGCTGCCTTGCTCGAGGGCAGACACCATTTTGGACCACGACCACTTTGACCAGACGGGATCGCGAACGGCGATATCGACAAGCACGTTGGTGTCGACAAGCGTCGCCAAGATTAGCGATCCCGGGTCAAAGCCATGACGGCATCGGCATTCATTGTCTGATCGCCGCTGCCCTCAAGCCGATCGAGCGCAGCAAGAAAACGATCGAGTCTTTCGCGGTCGGCCAACCGCCCCTTGTCATGCTTCGGCGTGATCGTGATCTTGCCGCCCTCGATGCCGAAGATGACTTCGCTGTTGGCGCCAATCCCAAATGTCTCCCGCAGATCCCGTGGGATTGTCACTTGACCTTTGCTCGTCACACGCATGAAACACCCCTTTCTTACAAGTAAGGATTATTCCAACCCGACGAACAAGTCAAGAACATCGCTAACCAGCGAGCGCCATCCGGTAAGCCACGCTTTGCCGGTGATGCGCGTGGCAAATGGCGATGGCAAGCGCGTCGGCGGCATGTTCGGTATCGAAGACGGCTTTCGGCAACAGCACCTTCACCATCATGTGGATCTGCTTCTTGTCGCCATGCCCGACGCCGATCACCGCTTTCTTGACTGCGTTAGGCGCATATTCGGCAACGACGAGGCCGGCACGCGCCGGCACCAGCATGGCGATGCCGCGTGCCTGACCGAGCTTCAGCGTTGCCACCGCGTCCTTGTTGACGAAGGTCTGTTCGACCGCCGCTTCGTGCGGCATGGCGGCATGCAGGACTTCGGCAAGCCCGTCATGCAGCTGGCATAGCCGCGTTGCCAGCGCGGCCTTATCGTCTGATTTCACAGTGCCGGAAGCAATGAAGCGCAGCGAATTGCCGAGGCTTTCGACGATGCCCCAGCCGGTGCGCCGAAGCCCGGGATCGATACCGATGATGCGAATCGCTTCCGCCATTTGCCGAGTTTACCTCCGGCGGACAGCGATGCCAGCGAAATGTGAACAAACCGGAAACAGAAGGCGGACCGCGGTCTAACCCCGAGCGAAAGCCGTGTTGAGCAGGCTGATCTGGTCGGAAACCGGGTTGGGGCGGCGAGCCATCGGTTGCATGTCGACCATGGCGCCGGAGCCATAGATCTCGTCGTCCATGCGGCGCACCAACGCTTGCAGGCGCAGCGAGCGGGTGACGAGGTCGAGGAAATCCTCGGGCAGTTCGGCCCAACCGGCGGCTTCGTCATGGGCGGAAGCGGTGTCGAGGCGCACCTTGGACTTTTCCGATGCCACCTGGTCACGGGTCATCTCGCCGGAATTGGCGGCGCGCTGCAAAAGCAGCCAGGAGGCAACCTGCATCAGCCTGGTGGTCAGCCGCATCGATTCGGCCGCGTAGAGCGTGGCGGCCAGCCGCGACAGCTTCTTCGCCTCGGCCCGGCCCTTGCCGTCGAGATATTCGGCGGCCTGTTCGACCAGACCCATGCCTTCCTGGTAAAGCGGCTTGAAGGATTGCGAGAAAACCCGGCGTTCCGCCAGCTTGACGGTTTTCGCACTGCCCTTCGAAGGCTCGTTCATTGATACGCCCCTGCACTTGCAACCGGCCGATTCGGCTCCCTGCCGATACACCCGGAACCCTATCTGACTGAAGCTTGAAAATGCGCTTCGTCACCGGTGAAGGCAAGCACATGTTTAACAGAAGGTTAACGGCACCCCTGTCGGGCGGCCCCCCTGGGGTGCGGACAAAAAAAGAGAAATCGAGACAAAAAAAGAGCCGCGGATAAGGCGGCTCTCAGGAGTTTAACAGGGAGGCGTCAAACAAAGTGGCTCCAACCACTCGGTAAGAATCCAGATCACTGGATGAACATAGTAAACACCTGTAAAGCTTAATGAAGCCTTAACGGTGCGGATGTTTTTTGACCGAACGCCGCCATACTGTGCCGTAACAGCACAGCACCTCCTGCGTCAGGCTCGGTCAAGCGGTCTTCCAGACCGCCGGCACAGCCTCACCTTCCCTTAGGCTCGGCTCAAGCGGTCTTCCAGACCGCCGGCAAGGCGATGAAGGCGAACAGCAGCATGGCTGCGTAGAAGCCCATCGAGGAGGCCGCCACCAGCGGTTCGATCGCGGCATTGCCGGCAAGCAGGAAATAGAGGCCGATCAGCAGGCCGATGCCGCTGACCGCCGTCAGCCAGAAATGAACTGTGGCGAGCGTCTTCTGCCCGATTGCCGGAAACAAATGGTAGAAGAAGGCGAAGACCGCCGACATCAGCCATCCGGCCACCATCGTGTGGGCGTGGGTCGGCATCTGGCCGTGATCCTGGCTGATCGCCATGTACAGGCCGAGCGCCATGCCGCACAGCGAATAGATGATGGCCAGCGTGAAGAAATTCCGTGCTATCCCTTGCATAATGGTCCCCCGAATTGCCTTTTCCCGCTTGCGGGAATGGGTTGATCGTCAGGCGATTGTTGTCGCCACCGGGCTCCCGGCATTGGCGCACTGATATCGGCAGCGTATCCAGACGATGTCGCGCCAACCCCCTCCCGACGATTCGTACATTAGCAGAAAATCAGATAATGCGTTCACAATCTGCGACCTCGCGCGTTGGCCGTAAGCTGAAACAGAGCCGGATTTTTCGCGACATCGTTCCGAAACAGGCGCCACGCTAAACGCCCGCTCCTATGACGGCCGGCGCAAATCGGCGCCGCCGCAAACCTGACCGGACACTGCAGGAGCAACCCATGGACTGGTACTCGATCGTCAAATTCCTCCACGTCACTACCGCCATTCTGTGGGTCGGCGGTGGCTTCGTACTGTTCCTGCTGGGCATGCTTGCCGAGCGCGCGGGCAACATCGAGGAAAAGCTGCAGGCAATGCGCGCCAGCGGTCAGCTGGGCGGCAGGTTCTTTGCGCCGATGTCGATGCTGACGCTGATCTTCGGCCTCATCATGTGCTGGTTCTGGGTCGGCTTCTCCGATTTGTGGGTACTCATCGGCCTGGCGGGATACGCCACGACCTTTTCGATCGGCATGTTCATCTTCAAGCCGACCGGGGAGCGCATGGGCGCAATGATCGCCAAGGAGGGCGTCACGCCAGAGGTTCTTGCCATCGGCCAGCGCATGATGAGCGCGGCACGTTTCGACTATGCGGTGATGCTGGTGATCATTGCGGACATGGTGCTCAAACCGACCGTGCATGACATCGGCATCCTTGCCGGCATGGTGCTGGTCGTTATGTTCGGCGCGACACTGGCTTTTGGCGGCAACCGTCGTCTGGTGCCAAGCGCCGCCTGACCCCTAATGACGGGGCGGCTGCGCGGCGGCCTTTCTACATCAGGCCGACAATGCCATCCCACAGCAGCTTCAGCGCCACGACCGCGACGGTTGCGTAGGTGAAGGGATAGAAGGTTTCCGGCCGCATGCGGCGCACCAGCCACGCTCCGGCGATGGTCGACAGCGGCGCCAGCGGCATCAGCACCGCCGATGCCGTCAGATTGGCGGTGTCGAACTGGCCGAGCGCGAAATAGGGCACCAGCTTCAGCGCGTTGGTGGCGGCAAAGAAGATCGCTGCGGTGCCCGACAGAACTTTCGGATCGAGACGGATGGGCAAGGCATAGACCTGGAAGGGCGGACCGCCGACATGGGCAACGAAGCTGGTGAAGCCGGCGACCGTGCCCCAGATGGCGGCGGCCACGCGGTTGGGCGCGGCCGCGTGATCGGCGCCGTGGCGGAACTGCAGATAGAGCCAGCGCAGGACGAAGATGATGGCGACGGCGCCAACGATCAGCCGCACCGCCTCTTCGGTCACCAGTGCCGCCGTCAGCCAGCCAAGGCCGATGCCGATGACGGCGCCCGGCATCATGTCGACCAGCATCTTGCGGTCGTAAACGCCCCACCACGTCCACACCGAGACGATGTCCATCAGGCACAGGATCGGCAGCAGGATGGCCGCCGCCTGCACCGGCGGCATGGTCAGCGCCATCAGCGGCACGCCGACGAAACCGACGGCGCCGCCAAAGCCGCCCTTCGACAGGCCGACCAGAATGACCGCCGGAATGGCGGCCGCATAGAACCACGGATCGAGAAGCAGGCCTGACATGGGAGGGGACTGGTCCGGAGGGAAAGCGTGTCGACGCTTGAATAGCCCAGAATGTCGGGCGGAGCGACAGCAAATATGAGCGTGGCGGCCGCACATGCGGGCCGACGCAGGCCTGTGCCTACCGACGCGCCGAGACCAGCAGGAACATCGGCCGCTCGAGCTCTTCCGCCAGTTCGGGTTTGGCCGCGATCTGCTCTGATGTCGGACGGAACTCCTCGACATGCGCGATGGTGAAGCCGGCCTGCAGGAGAGCGTTGAGCGTGGTGCCGATCGTGCGGTGATGTTTCACCACGCCCTTGGCCAGCCAGTCCGTGCTGCGCGGTCCTTCCACCAGATACTGATCGACAGGCCACGTCTTGCGGCCTTCGCTATCGATCACCCAGCCGGGTTTGGTCGGCGCCATGAAGATCGGATGTTCCGTCGAAAAGACGAAATGCCCGCCAGGCGCCAGGGCCCGATACACGGTCCCGAACAGACGCGACACATCCTCGACATAGTGCAAGGCGAGCGAACTGTAGACGAGATCGAAGCTGGCTTCCGGCAGGCTGAGCCGATCGAGATCGGCCGTCTCATAGCTTATCCCTGCATCCGGGCCGGCGGCCCTTGCTCGGGCAAGCATCTTCTCCGACAGGTCCAGGCCAAGCACCTGCGCCGCCCCATGCTCGCGTGCCCAGCGGCAGAACCAGCCGAAGCCGCAGCCGAGATCGACGACCCTCAAGCCGCCGACATCGGGCAGCATCGCGCGCGTTGCCGGCCACTCGGCGGCACCCTCCAGCCCTTCGACCGAACGGCCGAGTTGGCTGTAGCCTGCGAAGAAATCCTCACGGTCGTATATGTTCTGCGCCATGACAGTCTCGGTCTCATTTGGTCGGCACACTAACCAAGCGGCCATCGGCTTTCCACCCGGCTCGATCAGGAGGCATGCAAGACCTTTGCCCTATCCCGAGAAGCAGCCGCGTCGAGCGGTGGCGGCCGCCGCCGGATCGGCTGCGCCTTGATGATGGCGGTGCTTGTCTCCGCCTTGTCGGCGATACGGTCGAGAATCCCGTCGAGATCGCCGATCGAGCGTACGAACAGCCGGGCGACGAAGCAGTCATCGCCCGTTACCTTGTCGCATTCGCCGAATTCGGGGATGTCCTCGATCAGCTTCTGAACGATGTGCAGCTTGCCCGGCAGAGGCCGGATGCGCACGATCGCCTGCAAGGTATAGCCGAGCGCCAGCGGATCGATCTCGACGGTGAACGCCCGGATGACGCCGCGCTCCTCGAGTCGTCGCAGCCGCTCCGAAACGCTTGGCGACGACAGCCCGACCTGGGCGGCCAGATCCTTCAGCGAGGTCCGCGCATCCTTGACCAGGATTTCAAGGAGATTTCGATCGAGATCGTCCAGCATCTTTTTCCTTTTCCCGACAGCTTGGAGCTTTCTCCTAATATAATTAGGCCAATAGGCCATACGCCCTTTCCAATCTGATGGAAAGCTTCGCGACCGCATGAGATTATGGCGGCTCAACCGATACGGAGGTTTGTTGTGAACGAGACAGTACGCGGCACGGTCGAAATGTCCGCCGCAATGGCCATCCTGGGAACGATCGGATGGTTCGTCGTCCTGTCCGGCCAGCCGATCATGGATGTGGTGTTTTGGCGTTGCGCTTTCGGCGCGCTGACGCTGCTCATCATCTGCGCCGGGCTGGGGTTGCTGCGCAACAGGCTGTCGCTGCGCATCATCGGCATCGCCGCGCTCGGCGGCGTCGCCATCGTCGTCAACTGGCTTTTGCTGTTCAGCGCTTTCTCGCGCGCGTCGATCTCGATCGCCACCGCCGTCTACAACACGCAGCCCTTCATGCTGGTCGGCTTCGGCGCGCTCTTCTTCGCCGAGCGGCTGAGCCTGACCAAGCTGACCTGGCTGACCATCGCCTTCGCCGGCATGGTGCTGATCGTGCAGTCGGCTCCCGATGCCGGCCCCAATGCCGGCATGGCCGGCACGGATTATTTCACCGGCATCGTCATGGCATTGGGCGCGGCCTTCTTCTGGGCCGTCGCCGCCATCGTCACCAAGAAGCTCAAGGGCACGCCACCGCATCTGATTGCGCTGATCCAGGTCTGCGTCGGCGTCGTCATGCTGGCGCCGTTCGCCAATCTATCCCGGCTTCCAGCCGATGCCTGGAGCTGGACCATGCTGGCGACGCTCGGCATCGTCCACACCGGCCTGATGTACATACTGATGTACGGCGCCATCCAGAAGCTGCCGACGCATCTGCAGGGATCGCTGTCGTTCATCTATCCCGTCGTCGCCATCCTGGTCGACGTCGTCGCCTTCGGCCATCGGCTGCATCTGAGCCAGGTCGTCGGCGCTACCGCCATCCTGATCGCCGCCGCCGGCATGAATCTCGGCTGGACGCTGTGGAAGGGCAAACCGCCCGTCGCGAGCCCGCACCCGATCAAGTGAAGCGGCCCGCCGGCTGCCCGGCGGATCAAACATCGCGATCCCGGCTGCCCGCCTGTTCAAGGCGGGCACTTTGCTCTATGCCGCAATCCAACCATCTTCGCCCGGCATAGGCGAAACGCGGGACCCGAAGAACCATGAATGAAGCAACGCCCCCCAATCGCTGTCGCATCGTGCTGATCGTGCCGCCCGGCGTGCCGGCGGCCCGTATTGTCACGGCATTCGATGGTGGCGATGTCGCTTCGCTGATCCTGCCCGAGAACGGCATGGATGAAGCCTCGTTCCAGGCTTTCGCCGAACGGATCGTGCCGGCAGCGCAAGCCGCCGGCGTTGCTGTCATCATCGCCGGCGACACCCGCATAGCCGGCCGCGTCCAGGCCGACGGCATCCATGTCGAAGTCTCCAAGGCCGAACTCGCCGAGACGATCGAGCATTTCCAGGCAAAGATGATGGTCGGCACCGGAGGCGCCAAGACGCGTGACGACGCGCTCGAGCTTGGCGAGACGCGGCCAGACTACATTTTCTTTGGCCGCTTCGGCTACGACAACAAGCCCGAACCGCACCCGCGCAACCTGTCGCTCGGCGCATGGTGGGCGGACATGATCCAGATCCCTTGCATCGTCATGGCCGGATCCGACATCGCCTCGGTCGAAGCCGTGGGCGCCACCGGCGCTGAATTCGTGGCGCTGTCGAGCGCCGTGTTCGCCGACGGCACCGACCCCAGGACAGCGGTCGCCACCGCCAACGCGCTGCTCGACGAGACTGCGCCGCGTTTCGAGGACTGAAATGTCATCGGCGACGCTTCCCCTCCAGGCTCTGCTTGCGGTGCTGATGGTCCAGGCGGCGGCCGCGGAGACCATCCCCTTGCCGCAGCCCAAGCCGGAAATCGGCGTCCACACCGATAAGCCGATCGACAAGCCGTTGCCGCAGCCCGCCACCACGGCCGAGCCTGCGCCGCTGCCGTCGGCCGACGCCGTCAATCCCGACCGCTTCGGCGCAAAACCCGCCGACGCGGCCTATGGCGCCTTCCAGCGCGGCCTCTACAAGACAGCTTACAATCTGGCATTGGTCCGGGCGCAAAACGGCGACCCGGCGGCGCAGACCCTGGTGGCCGAGATCCTGTCGCGAGGTCTCGGTGTACCGGTCAATTCGGCGCAGGCGGCGAAATGGTACGCCTTGGCCGCCGAACAGGGTGTGCCGGAATCGCAGTTCCAGTATGCGCTGATGCTGCTCGACGGCCGCTATGTCAAAAAGGATGGAAAAGAGGCCTACGCCCTGATGCAGGCCGCAGCCGAAGCCGGCAACCGGCTGGCGCAATTCAATTTCGCGCAGATGCTGGTCCAGCAGGACCCCGGCGACGCCGGTATGGCCAAGGCGGTCTCCTACTATGAACGCGCCGCTGCGACCGGCCTCGCGGACGCGCAATATGCAATGTCGCAGATCTACGCCAACGGTGTCGGCGGCAAGCCACGCGACGATGCCCAGGCAAGGCGCCTGCTGACGCAGGCCGCAAGGCAGAACTACGACACCGCGCAAATCGATCTCGCCGCCTGGATGATCGAAGGCCGCGGCGGCGCGCGCGACCTGAAATCCGCCTTCGGCTGGATGAAGCAGGCGGCGGAGGGCGGCAATGTTGCCGCCCAGAACCGCCTGGCCAAGCTCTATATGCAAGGCATCGGCACCGATCCGGACCTGGTCCTTGCCGGTGCCTGGTACATCATTGCCCGCCGCGCCGGCCTCATCGATCCGCAGATGGACGACTTCCTGCAGGGGCTGGACGACGACCAAACCAAGCAGGCGCTGCAGAAGGCCAACCGACTGCCTTGACGGCGGTTCTCACGGTCATTGCAAGTGCAACCCCGGCTCCCTTGCCTGGTCGCAACCTGCCCGCTCCCTTGCCTCTTCTGGCGATTTGTGGTCTTGGGAGCCCGAAATCGCTTTCCCAGCGAACATCCCATACCGACGGCGTGGCCGTAGGCATCATTCCGGATCATCTCATCATGGCCAAGATCAATGGCAACGAAATCCGTCCCGGCTATGTCATCGAGCATGATGGCGGCCTTTGGGTGGCGGTCAGGACCAACACCGTCAAGCCTGGCAAGGGCGGCGCCTACAATCAGGTCGAACTGAAGAACCTCATCAACGGCACCAAGCTCAACGAGCGCTTCCGCTCGGCCGAGACGGTCGAACAGATCCGGCTCGACCTGAAGGATTTTTCCTTCCTCTACGCGCAGGAAGACGCCCTGGTGTTCATGGACACCCAGAGCTACGAGCAGCTCGAATTGAACAAGGACTTCGTCGGCGATCGCGCCGCCTTCCTGCAGGACGGCATGATGGTAACGGTCCAGCTCTACGAAGAGCGACCGATCGGCATTTCGCTGCCCGACTATGTGACGCTGACCATCACCGAGGCCGACCCGGTGGTGAAGGGCCAGACGGCGGCATCGTCCTACAAGCCGGCGATCCTGGAGAACGGCATCCGCGTCCTGGTGCCGCCCTTCATCGGCGCCGGCGAACGCATCATCGTCGACACCAACGAAATCACTTACGTGCGCCGCGCCGACTGACGCATGTCGCCCAAAAGTGGCCCGGTTCCGGGTCACCGACATGCATCGAGGCAGAATTTAAAGCGCAGCACCGGGAAAAAGCACTATGGCACGCTCAGCCCTTCTCAACGTCATGGTCCAGGCCGCAATGAAGGCCGGCCGCTCGCTGTCGCGCGACTTCGGCGAAGTGCAGAACCTGCAAGTCTCGATGAAGGGCCCCGGCGACTATGTCAGCCAGGCCGACCGCAAGGCCGAGGACATCGTTTTCGCCGAACTGTCCAAGGCACGGCCCGGCTATTCCTTCCTGATGGAGGAGCGCGGCGTGGTCGAAGGCGACGACGGCCAGCATCGCTGGATCGTCGACCCGCTCGACGGCACCACCAATTTCCTGCACGGCATTCCGCTCTTTGCCGTTTCGATCGCGCTGGAGCGCCAGGGCCAGATCGTCGCCGGCGTCATCTACAATCCGGCGATGGACGAACTCTACACCTGCGAACGCGGCGGCGGCGCCTTCATGAACGACCGCCGCTTGCGCGTCGCCGGCCGCATCAAGCTGGTCGACACGGTCATCGGCTGCGGCATGCCGCATCTCGGCCGCGGCCACCACGGCAATTTCCTCGTCGAGCTGCGCAACGTCATGGCCGAGGTTTCCGGCGTCCGCCGCCTCGGCTCCGCCTCGCTCGATCTCGCCTATGTCGCTGCCGGCCGCATGGATGGCTTCTGGGAAACCGGCCTGTCTGCCTGGGATATCGCCGCCGGGCTGCTTTTGATCCGCGAGGCGGGCGGCTTCGTCTCCGACATGGATGGCGGCCAGGACATGCTCGACATCGTTTCGGTCGTCGCCGGCAACGAGATCATCCAGCGCGCTTTGCTCAAGGTCGTGAAGAAGCCGCTCTCCTCTCGTTGACAGGCAAGCCGCGCCGACAAACCGCCGCGCTGATGCGCCGCAGTCGCAAAACCGCAACGGAAGCTTGAAATACTGCCCGGCGAGCGCCCAGATTGGAGGGCGCGGCGCAGGAACCCGGCTTAGTGAGAGACAACGAACCCTACCCCGATATCCCGTTCATCGGACGCTGGCACTATTCGCGTGCCGAGATGATCGCTGACGGTATCGTCCACGCGGTCGGCATCGTGCTGGCGATATCGGCCGGTTCCGCGCTGCTGGCGCTGGCGGCGTTTCGTGTCGGACCCGGCGAATACATCGCCGCCGCCTTCTACGTGGTTTCGCTGCTCACCGTGCTCTCGGTGTCGATGACCTACAATCTGTGGCCGGTCTCGTCGCCGGCAAAATGGGTGTTGCGGCGTTTCGACCACGCCGCGATCTATCTGCTGATCGCCGCGACCTATACGCCTTTCCTGGCGCAGCTCGAAGGCTCGCCGCTGGCGCGCTGGATGATCGTGCTGGTCTGGACCGCGGCAGCGCTGGGCATTGCCGTCAAGGTGTTCTTTCCCGGCCGTTTCGACCGGCTGGCGATCGGCTTCTATCTCGCCATTGGCTGGAGCGGCATCATCCTGGTCAAGCCGCTTGTCCAGACGCTACCGACGACATCGATAGCGCTGATCGTTGCCGGCGGCATCGTCTACTCCTGCGGCGTCATCTTCTTCGCCTGGAAGGGGCTGCGCTTCCACAATGCGCTGTGGCACGGTTTCGTCGTCACCGGCGCCAGCCTGCATCTGGCCGCCATGGTCGACTGTCTGGTCATCAATCGCCTCTGACACTATCGACGCGGCAATATTGCCAAGCGCCATTCAATTTGGTCACAATTCCGTTTAGAGTCGCGGTTTACGTGATCGGCGGCGGCATCGGAAACGGGGCACGGATGGCTTTTCTCAGATCCTTCGGCATGGGCAGACGTTCTGATGTCCTGATCTACGACCCGCATAAATTATCGAGCCCGCAGGTCTTTCTGCTGACCATGGTGATCTTCCTGGTCATCGTCGCCTTCATCGCCGCCATCCTCACCCGACAGATCTCAACCGCCTTTGGCAGCAATCCCGGCCTCAATGGCCTGATCGTCGGCGTGCTGGTGGTCGGCATCCTTTTGGCCTTCGCCCAGGTTGGGCGACTGTTTCGCGAAGTGCGCTGGGTCAACTCCTTCCGTGCCGGCTCGGAGACGACCGAACCGGTGCTGCTGGCGCCGATGAAGGCGATGATCGGCCGTTCCTCGGCGATGGCCTTCTCGACCAGTTCGATGCGCACCATGCTCGATTCCATCGCCACGCGCCTCGACGAAAGCCGCGACACCTCGCGCTATCTCGTCGGCCTGCTGGTGTTCCTCGGCCTGCTCGGCACCTTCTGGGGACTGTTGAACACCATCGGCTCGATCCGCGAAACCATCGAATCGCTCGATCCCGGCACCGGTGACGCCGCCGCGGTGCTCGATTCCCTGAAGCAGGGGCTTTCGGCGCCGCTGGCCGGCATGGGCACCGCCTTCTCGTCCTCGCTGTTCGGCCTCTCCGGCTCGCTGGTGCTCGGCTTCCTCGACCTGCAGGCCGGCCGCGCCCAGACGCGCTTCTACACCGAACTGGAAAACTGGCTTTCCTCGGTCACCGACCTGTCGTCGGACATCGTCGTCGCCGACCCGGCCAAAACCGAATCCTCCGACGAGATCCGGGTGCTGTCGGAACGGCTGCGCTCGATGCAGGAGAATGGCGGCGGCTCCAACCCGCGCGTCGCCACCGCCATGGCCAATCTCGCCGACGGCATTTCCGGCCTGGTCAAGAATATGCGCTCGGAACAGCAGATCATGCGCGACTGGGTCGAGGCCCAGTCCGACGAGCAGAAGGCGATGCGCAACACGCTGGAAAAGATCGCCGATGCCCTGAAGAAGCCCGGAGTGCACTGAAGTGGCGCTCGCCAGGGGCCGGCGCACCGATCGCCGCATCGACTACTGGCCGGGCTTCGTCGACGCGCTGTCGACGCTGCTTTTGGCGATCATGTTTCTGCTCACGGTCTTCGTGCTGGCGCAGTTCCTGCTGGGACGCGAAATCTCCGGCAAGGATACGGCGCTCTCGCGCCTCAACTCGCAGATCAACGAACTGACCCAACTGCTGGCGCTGGAGCGCTCGACGGCGCAGGACAAGGATGATTCCCTGGCCAATCTGCAGGCGTCGCTGTCGGCCGCGCAAGCGGAAAAGAGCCGGCTCGAACGATTGCTGGCGCAAGGTGCCGGTGCCGGCGACGCCGCCAATCAGCGTGCAGCGGCGCTCGGCGGCGAACTCGACAGCCAGCGCCAGATCAGCCAGCAGGCGCTGAGCCAGGTCGAGATACTCAACCAGCAGATCGCGGCGCTGCGCAAGCAGATCGGCGCGCTCGAGGATGCGCTCAAC
>NZ_RZRP01000780.1:0-2971 GCF_003997795.1 Mesorhizobium sp. M7A.F.Ca.US.005.03.2.1
GTGGCACACCCGCTTCGAACTGTTTGGTGTTAGCCAACCGCAAAAGCCGCAAAGGAAAACAGACTGCGTCCCGGTTGGCGGGCGACATGTCCTCGAAGAGGCGCTCATCAGCCGTGAACGAGGCCTCCGCGGTTTTCAAAGCCATATCGATATCATCAACCGAAAGAAGGCCCCTCCGGACCAAGGCGTTATTGACGGCAGCGACCGCCATAAGCAAACCTTCCAATTGCAGGTTGGCGACGTTCATGGGCCATTGTCCTTCATATCGTTGGGCGCCCGTCTATCGATAATCCTGCTCCGGAAGCCTTGTGGCGTGCGGCGATGGGATTGCCGGCTTGCTAGAGCGTTTCGGCTGCGCGGCCGCGCCGGAACTGGCATCTGGTAGCGCCATGGCTTGGATCTCCGCTGGGCTGCTGGACAACTCTCCACATGCCTCGAGGTTCCGGATCGCCATGGCAACCTCGCAAGCAGAGGCAAGGCTTCAGCCGGAGCCAACAGCGTGTCTGTCGGCGAGCCATGGGCGGGAAATCTCGCGAATGGAACCGGAATACCACCACCGAACTCAGGCTGAGAAGTGCGTTCACCATAACCATGCCCTTTGAGGGTGGTCGCAACAAAAACTCTTCCGGTTCGGGCCCCTTGAAGTCGTCACGGACCTCGCCACCAAAGCCACCTCTTTTGGGCCGGCGCTTCAAATGCGATCAATCGGGTGGTTGCCAACTGCTCCTCGCGCGCTACCTGCTTCGCCCAAGCCGGGCGCGAAGGGTGGGAGCGTGCCTTCGGGGATCGAACAAATCCGGAGTGAACGTTGATCGCTCAATTCACCGCAGCGGGCGACGGACTTGCCTACGACATCTGCATTGTCGGAGGTGGCACTGTCGGCCTGGCCATTGCCGCGGCGCTCGAAAATGCAAAGCTACGCGTCTGCGTTCTGGAAGCGGGCGGCAGGTGGCAGACCAAGAGATCGCAGGAGCTCTACCACGGCATTGTCGCAGATCCCCTCGTCCACCCGCCTGTCCAGAATTTCCGGATACGAGCGCTGGGAGGATCGAGCCGAGCATGGGGTGGCCGCTGCGTGCCGTTCGATGGCATCGACTTCCAGAAGCGGGAATGGGTGTGCAATTCGGGCTGGCCGATCACCTATGAAACCCTGCTGCCCTACTACCGTCGGGCGCACGAGGTGATCGAGGTCGGGTCTTACGACTACGATCCAACAAGCGCGTTGCCTGGTTCTCGCGTTGAACTATTCGAGGGCGTCGACGGCGATTTGTTCAGGACCCGCCTGGAGCGGTTTAGTCGACCAACCAACGTGTGGAAACGGCTTTCCGGGTTGCTGCGGACTTCGCGTCATATCCACATCTGGTTAAACGCTGCGGCGACGGGAATTCGCCTGGCGCCGAACGGGCGTTGCGTCCACCACATCGACTGTGTTGACTTGAAGGGCACAAAGCGTGAGGTCACGGCTTGCCATTACATTGTAGCCGCCGGCGCGCTTTGAGACCACCCGATTGCTACTTGCCTCGAATGATGTGATGCCAGCTGGTATCGGCAACGCCCGAGATCAGCTCGGTCGTTTCTATATGGCCCATCTGGGAGGCACAGTCGGAGCACTAAAGTTGCCGAACGCCCAGCAGGCGGTTGCTTTTGGCTACGAGCGGGACGCGGCCGGCATCTACTGCCGAAGGCGGCTGTCGCTCACGGAGCGAGCGCAGCGGGAGCATTGCTTGCTCAACCAGATCTTCCGCACCCATCTCCCAGATCCAGCCGATCCCAGCCACAACGACCCGATCCTCTCGGCGATGTATCTCGTGAAAAGGACATTTCTCCCGAAACACCTCAGAGGTCGGCTGCAACATTCAATGACGCTGGACGAAAAGCTCGCGCACGTTCAGAACGTCGTATCCTCGCCAGTGCGCCTCGGGCGCTTCGGTTTGCGCTGGATGGCGAACAGAACTTTCGCACGGCGAAAGCTGCCCTCCATCGTATTGGGGCCGCGCGCCAATGTGGTCAATCTTGAGTTTCATTCGGAACAGGAGCCGAACCCCGCAAGCAGACTGACGTTGGTGAGCGAACGCGACCGATTGGGTATGCCGAAGCTGCGCGTCGATTGGAAAACCACGAGCAACGATCTCCAAAGCATCGCGCGCGCCTATCGACTGCTCGGTTGGAAGCTGGAGAAGATCGGAGCTACCATTTCAGGATTTGAACCTGGCCATGTGATCGAAATGGCAGACAAATCAGGCGCCATGGACGGTCATCACCTCGGTACCACGCGAATGTCTGCGAGCCCGACCGATGGGGTTGTTGACGCTGAATGCCGAGTTCATGGACTGATGAACCTGCACATCGCGGGCGGCTCGGTTCTGGCAACATCCAGCCAGGCGAATCCCACCTTGACGATCTTGGCCCTTGGGCTCCGTCTCGCGGACAGGCTTCGCCGGTGATGATCACACCGGCAGCTGCTGAGTGACTGCGCCCAACTCGCGCCTAACGTGGGCTGCTTCATCACATTCGGAGGCCGCTTCCTGTGTGTCAGGCTATCTGCTGCCCGCACGTATCGCGGCAGCGTCTCTAGTTCGAATGTGGGCAAGCTCGCCAGCGAGGCACGCATACTCGTAAGCTGGTGCTTAAGGCTCGTCCGCCACCTTCGCCATCGCTGTGCCATTAAGCGGCGAAAAACGACGCGACCGCGCAGCCTGTTGGCGGCTGTAAAGCATCCGAGCGCAGTTCGTTCGGACGCCGTGCAAGAACCGTGGCTCGGAGCAGGCCTTACCCGACTGGAGTCGATAGCGAGGAGAGGAGTGCTTCGTTCAAAATCCCGCCATCGTGCCAACTTGCGCGCTTGATTGTTCCATTTCAGCACGTGCGCCGCTGTCTCCATTTTTGCGACCGCTTGCCCGAAGTCGGGGTTCCTTAAAATCAAAGCGGCCGCCTCGCAACTTCGGCCGTAGTCGTACGTTGTGCGATTCAC